>JBBRMX010000169.1:0-7953 GCA_038230615.1 Thermomicrobiales bacterium
GAGGGCGACGGATGCGGCGTCATGACCGATATTCCGCGCACGCTCTGGGCGCGAGATCTCGCCACTCTCGGACTTGATGCCGCGCTGTCGAACGATCCGCGCTTCGTCGTCGGGCATTTCTTCGTCGCCCCTGACCAGCGCGGCGACGATGCCGCAATCATGCAGAGCGTCGGCGACATCGTGCGCGAGCACGGCGGCGAGATGCTTGTTTCCCGTCCAATGGTCGTGATGTCCGACGCACTCGGTCGGCTTGGACGGCGCGAAGAACCCTCCACATGGCAGATCGCCTTCCTCGCACCCGACGAGAATGCGACACGGCGGGATGAACTGCTGTTCGTGCTACAGCTCGCTATCGAAGCACGAACTGCGGCCCTCACCGTCTCGCTCAGTGCGGATTCGGTTGTTTACAAGGTGCGCGGCACGGCGCAAGTGCTGACGGCATACTATCCCGATCTCAGCGACCCGCTGTTCACCTCCGCGATCAGCACGGGGCATAACCGCTACTCGACAAACACGACGACCGCATTCGAGCGCGTGCAGCCGTTTTCGGTGCTGGCGCACAACGGCGAGATCAACACCATCCGCAAATTGCGTGCAGAGGCGCAGATGCTCGGCGTACCCCTTGTGCCGGGGGCGTCAGACTCACAAGACGTGAATCGCGCCCTCGAAGCAATGATGTACAAAGACGGTATTTCGTTCTGGGAGGCACTAGAACTGATCTTCCCGCCGATCATCAATGAGATCAAGCGCGTGCCGAACCCGCTTGCGGACGTGTTGATGTTCTTCCGGCAGGCGTGGGGGCCATTCGCGCAGGGACCGGCGGCGATGGCATTGCGGCAGGGCGACGAACTCGTCGGCACGGTGGACGCGCTCGGTCTGCGCCCGCTCTGGTTCTGTACGACGCCCGACCGCCTCGTTTTCTCGTCCGAGAAGGGCGTTGTCTCGATCTCCGAAATGGATGCGGACCCGAAGCCGCTTGCCCCCGGCGAGAAGATCGCCGTGATCGTTCACCGCGACGCCGGCACAACGATCTATACGTACGATGAGATGCAAGCCGCCGTGCTGCAACGCTTCACCGCCCGCCGGATGAATGCGGCGGGGTGGCGTAAATACCTCGTGGCGCAGTCCCCCAATGCCGAAGCACCGCCCATCGTACCGCCGCTCGATCCAACGACCGCACCGGAGCGCGACCGCCTCATCGCAGCGTGGGCATACGACGGCGAAGAGCTGAAAATGACCGAGGCGATGGCGGAGACGGGCAATGAGCGCGTCGGTTCGCTCGGCTACGATGGCCCGCTCGCGGCGTTGTCGGGCGAGCGGCAGAATGTCGCGGACTACTTCAAAGAGTCCGTTGCGGTGGTGACGAACCCTGCGATTGACCGCGAACGCGAGATCGAGCAATTCAGCACACGCGTCGTCATCGGGCCGCGCCCGCCGCTCAATGCCGCTTTCCGCGACGGCACGATTACGCCGACCGAACTACTCACGCCCCTCATGACCGGCGGGTTGCGCCCCGGCGTTGGCGACGCGACACGGCTAGAGCGTCATCGCGCCGTCGCGCACGCGGCGGGAACGTGGGCATACGAGGATTTCGTCACGTGGGCAGACCCCTCGAAACCAACGACCCGGACCGCGTTCATGCAGATGGCGCAGCATCCCGGCGAGTCGCTCCGCGATGCGCTGCATCGGCTCGCGGAGACCGCTATTACTGAGGCGACCAGCCGCGCCCCAATCATCGTGCTCGACGACACCGAGGCGATGACGGGCGGCAACCGCCCGATTGACGTGCTCCTTGCGCTATCGGCGGTAGATACCGCATTGCGCCGCCGCTTCGAGGGCGGTTCGTACGGCTACGCGCTGCGTCGCGGCGTCGGATTGATCGTGCGGTCAGCGGGCATCCGCACACTGCACGATGTCATGCTCGTTCTCGGCATGGGCGCGGACGCGATCTGCCCTTACATGCAGTGGGAAATCGCGGAGGCGACAAACCCGGACAAGGGCGTCGCCAACCTGCTCGCTGCGCTGACGAAGGGTATCGAGAAGGTCATCAGCACGATTGGCATCCACGAAGTACGCGGATATAGCCGCCTGTTCTCGTCGGTCGGGCTGCATGTCGAGGTTGCCCGCTTGTTCGGCACCGAGAATTACGGCGGCACAACCGAGGGTGGGTTGTCGTGGGAATCGCTCGAAGCATTGGCGGCGGAACGTGTCGCCATCGCCAGCGGCGAGACCAAAGCGAAACCGGGGCGTGTCGCGCATTTCTACCCGAAAGTGTGGAAGGCGGTGCGCGATGTAGCGAACGGGCTGAAGCCCTACGCTGCGTACACCGAGAAAGTAGAAGAGGGCGAGCGAGAAAACCCGGTCGCACTGCACCAATTGCTCGAACTGCGTCCATCGGAACCCACATTCATTGATCCTGCGACAGTGGACGCGAGCATCGGCGACCACACCTACCCTATCGCGTTCAGCAGCATGTCGTTCGGGTCGCAGGGCGAGACCGCATTCCGGGCGTACCCGGAAGCGGCATTCCGGCTCAATATCGTCTCGCTCAATGGCGAGGGTGGCGAAATCAAGGACATGATCGGCAGGTATCCGAAGCATCGCGGGCAACAGATCGCTTCCGGGCGGTTCGGCGTCAATGCAGAACTGGCGAACTCGTCCAATCTGCTCGAAATCAAGATCGGGCAGGGCGCGAAACCGGGCGAAGGCGGGCATTTGCCGGGGTCGAAAGTCTCGGAAAAGGTCGCAACGGCGCGGCACGCTACGCCGGGCGTTGATCTCATCTCCCCTTCCAACAACCACGACATCTATAGCATCGAGGACTTAGCACAACTGGTGGACGAACTGAAAACCGCGAACACGAATGTGCGCGTCTCGGTCAAGGTGCCGGTCGTCCCCGGCATCGGGACGATTGCGGTCGGTGTCGCCAAGAGCGGTGCGGACATCATCACGCTCTCCGGTTACGACGGCGGTACGGGTGCAGCACGCACCCACGCCCTCAAGCATGTCGGGTTGCCGTCGGACATCGGCATCGTGGAGGCACACCGCGCCCTCGTCGATGCGGGACTGCGCGAAAAAGTCGAACTCTGGGCAGACGGTGGGATGAAGACGGGCAAAGATGTCGTTCGGATGATTCTGCTCGGTGCGAACCGCATCGGCTTCGGCACGCTCCCGATGGTCGCTATCGGCTGCACGATCTGCCGGGGGTGCCAACTCGACACTTGTCATGTTGGCATCGCCACGCAGATGGATTCGCAAGAGGAAGCGGCGCACAAGGGCGTAAAGAAATTCGAACCGCGTGTGTACGAAGATGCGGTGCAGAATCTTGTTCGGTTCTTCGCGGAACTGGGCGAGGAGATCAAGCAACATACCGCCGCCCTCGGTTTCACGCGCACACAAGACATGGTTGGGCGGAGCGACTTGCTCGAACAGGTACGGATGCTCGACCGTGTTGATCTCTCCCGCCTCCTCGTTCCTGCTGAGAAGCCGACATGGCTCGCGGAAATCGGGGACGAGCGCACCCTGCGCGTGTTGCGGATTGATCGCTCGGTTGCCGTCGCAGAGACCGTCGCGGGCGAGGTAGCACGCGGGCGGCGCAATGTCGCGCTGATGGAGGAAGAAGCGCGTGCCGATCAGCGCATCGTCGGCACCGTGCTGGCGGGCGACCTGACGCGCTCGCGCCTCTACGAGCCGGACGGATTATACACAAGTGCGACGCTCACTTTTGACGATGGCTCGGTGGTCGGCAATGGCTTCGCTTGCTTCAATGTCGAGGGTGTAGACCTTACGGTTGTGGGCGGGGCGCAAGATGGCGTCGGCAAAGGCGCGTTTGGCGGCACGATCGCTATCCTCAAAGGCACGAATGCCAGCGGGCAGCGTGTGGACGGCTCGGTCGGCAAATCGTTCGCGTATGGGGCGCAGCGCGGCACCTTTCTGGTGCAAGGGAATGCGGACAGCCGCGCCGGTATCCGGTTGAGCGGTGCGGATGTAGTGATCGGTGGCGAGATCACGACGCCGATTCAGGATCATCGCGGCGGCATTGCGACGCGGGCGAATATTAAGGGCTTCGCGTTCGAGTATATGACGAGCGGGCGGGCGGTCGTGCTCGGCGATCCCGGTCCGTGGCTCTGCGCGGGCATGACAGGCGGCACGGTCTATCAGCGACTTGTGCCGGAGTTCGGTATGACGCGTACCGCTGTGCAACACCGCATGGCGAAGGGCGCGAGCATCACCCTGCGCGACTTGGACGACCTCGATTCCCGCGCAGTGCGTGACTTGCTCGGTCTCTATGCAGACCGGCTGGAGACGAGCGGGCAGTTAGACGAAGCGATGAAGGTACGCGGCATCGCCGTCAACCCGAAAGCAAACTTCGTCAAGGTCGTGCCGGAAGGGCAGCAGGTGGATCCCTCGGTTTCGACCGAGTAGAACGCTCTCGTATGCGTCCCCCCGCCCGCGTCATATACGTGACGCGGGCGGGGGATTTCTGTTTCGCCGCTTTCGCAGCCAGAGACTTGTTCGTAACATAGTACGTCCGCCTCTTGCGTCCGGTGCAAAACTCTACTATCTTTTGCGCGACCGTTGTACATCAAGATTTCCTTCGTGTAAGGAAGGGTTTGCGTCGTGGACCATCCGCTGGTGCTGATCGTGGACGATGAGCCGACAATCCTCGAACTTCTCGCGGAGGCCCTTGGAGACGAGGGATACATGGTCGAGGTCGCGCCCGATATCGCGACTGCAACGGCGTCGGTAGCGCACGCGCAACCCGCGTGTATCATTCTCGACTTGATTATGGAAAAGCCCGATTCGGGCTGGCAATGGATACAAGAATTGCGTGCAGACCCCTCCACGCACGCCCTGCCCGTTGTCTTCTTTACCGTAAATGCAAAGTTTCTCGAAAGCCACGCGGGCGAAATCGCCGCCGCGAATTGCCGTGCGGTGCCGAAGCCCTTCGATCTCGCAGAAATGATTTCGACCGTCGCTGCGCTCGCCCCGCTTTCCGCGTAGCAGACGATCTATGCGATACTCTCCGCCACACAAAACTCGACGGACGGAGGGGGCATGAGTCGTATCACACATATTGGGCGATGTATTGCGGTCGTGGCAATCGTCGGGATGCTCGGCGGGTGTGGTGGACAACGCACGGCCCGAACGACCGAATTGCCCGCGCCCGCGCCTTCCGCCGGGGCAGCCACCCCGACTGCAACCATGCCGGCAATTGCCGCGGTGCCCGCCAGTATCCCTCCGGTTTCCTCACCGATGATCCCGCGCCTCCTTGATCCTCGCCCTGCCGACGCAACCCTTTCGTCTGGCGCAACTACCCAGACTGGCGCACATGGCTACGCGACATGGTGCGATGACACGACAATGATGGGCAGACGATACGCCATCATCGAGCAATTCGCCCGCGTGCCGTTGCCCGCAGGGGCGGTGCGCGTAGCGCGTGATGGCGAGATGATCTTCCAATATACCGGCATGGTGCCGCTGCGCGAGGTGCGTGCCACATGGAGCGACAACGCGATTGCACCGACGCCCGCCGTACGAACCGGCACGGTCGTCGCCACCGCCGCGCCATCGCGTAGTGTGGAGGTCAGCGGCACGATGCAATCGGCGCAACGGGCGATACTGACGGCGCGTTTCCCACCCGGCGAGTATACAGTCCGCGTTCGCGCCACTGTGGAGACTGGCCCCGCGATGGGTACGCCCGAAAACTGCGCCGCCGACTTCATATTCCGTGTGATCGTCGAGGGGTGAGAACGATGGGGAAAGTCTGGCAGGGAGCGCATATCCGGTTGCGGGCAGTTGAGCCGGACGATTGGGAGACATTCTTTCGCTGGAATCAAGACAGCGACCAAGCGCGGCGGCTCGATTTCGTTCACTTCCCGATTTCCGCAGAGGCAACACGCAAATACATCGCGGAGCGTGCGGGGGTGCGCCCTGCGGAACGACCGGACGATGCCTACGCGCTCGTGATAGAGGACGCGATGGGCGCGGCAGTTGGCGGAATCGCCACACATGCGTGCGACCGCCGGGTCGGATCGTTCGCGTATGGGTTGAATGTGCTGCCGGAACATCGCGGAAGGGGCTACGCCACTGACGCCGTGCGCCTTGTGCTGCGCTACATGTTCCGCGAACGACGCTACCAGAAATGCACCATACAGGTCTACGATTTCAACGAGGCGTCTGTGCGGCTGCACGAGCGGCTGGGTTTCCGGCGCGAAGGTTGCCTGCGCCGGATGGGGTATACCGACGGACAATACTTCGATGTGTTGGTATACGGCATTACCGCCGAGGAGTTTGCTGCCCTTCCCTGATATGTCACATCGTCATACCGAGGCAGTCGAACAGAAATGCGTAGATGTCCGCCTGCTCGTCAATGACCTTCGCGGTCGGCTTCCCGGCACCATGCCCCGCCTTGAAATCCACCCGCAGCACGATCGGGTTGTCGCCCGCATGTCCGTAAACAAGGGCGGCGAAAAACTTCTTCGCGTGGCTCGGCACGACACGGTCGTCGGTATCTGCGGTCGTGATGAGCGTCGGTGGGTAGGCAACGCCCGCTCGAACTGTGTGCAGCGGCGAATACGCATGGAGGAAGCGGAAATCTTCCTCTGCTACATCCGCATCGCCCCATTCCACCGTCCAGAAGCGACCAGCGGTGAATCGCTGGTAGCGCAGCATATCTGTCACCGGGACGCCGCAATGTACCGCGCCGAACAAGTCCGGGCGTTGCAGCAGGCACGCCGCGACGAGCAACCCACCATTGCTGCGCCCTTCGATAGCGAGACGGGCAGGGCGTGTATAGCCGTTGGCGCAAAGCCACTCCCCCGCCGCAATGAAGTCATCGAAGACATTCTGCTTACGTTCGCGCTTGCCCGCCGCGTGCCACTCCTCACCATATTCGCCGCCGCCACGCAAATTTGCCACCGCATAAATGCCGCCCTGTTCGATCCACACAAGCCGCGACACCGAGAATGCGGGTGTGAGGCTAATATTGAAGCCACCGTATCCATACAACAACGTCGGGTTATTCCCGTCGAGTGCCAGCCCTTTGCGGTGGACGAGAAACATCGGGATGCGCGTGCCGTCCTTCGACGGATAGAAGACTTGCCGGGTCTCGTACACATTCGCATCGAAGCCGGGAACCGTCGGCACAAACACGGGTGCGAGCGTCGCAGTAGCGAAGTCGAAGCGATAGACCGTCGGCGGCGCAAGAAACGAGGTAAACGTGAGAAAGAGTTCGTCGTGCGCCCGCGTACCGCGCAACTCGACAACAGAACCGATCCCCGGCAGCACAATCTCCCCGATGTGTGTGCCGTCGAGGGCGTAGCGCACGATGCGGTGTTGCGCGTCGTGTAGGTAGACGACGATCAATTCATCATGGACGCACGCGACAAAATCAATCGTATCGTCGGTTTGCAGGACGATTTCGCGCCACTGATCGCGATCCGGGTGGGCGAGATCAATAGCGATGATGCGTCCGTGCGGCGCGTCGAGATCAGTCCGCAGAAAGAAGACCGCGCCATTATTTGCGAGCGGCTCGTAGTTCGCATCGGCGGTGTCGAGCAAGCGCACAAAGTCGCCGTCGCTGCTCGTTGGGCGATAGTACAGGCGATTCTGCGTCGCCGTCCCCTCAGAGACATACAACAGCAGGTACGCACCGTCGTCGGTGAGCAAGGGCGAGAAGCGCAATGCTGGCGCATCGGGACGATGATAGATAAGCGGATCGTCGGTTTGCGGCGTGCCGATAGCGTGCCAGTGGACGCGGCTGCAACGCACTTCGTCTTCCGGCGGCACGCTGCCCGCGTCCGGCAAGCGGTTGTACCAGAAGCTGGAACCGTCCGGGTGCCACGCGATGCTGGCAAATTTGCAGCGAGTCAACGATTCGGGATAATCCGTCTGTGTTATCACATCACGGATACGGATTTCCTGCCAGTCGCTGCCGCTACGGGAGACGCC
>JBBRMX010000170.1:0-7939 GCA_038230615.1 Thermomicrobiales bacterium
CTGAGATTAGCGGGAACTCTTCAAACGTACCGCAATCACGCAACAATCGCGCAGCCATTGATACCGGCGCAAGAGATCCGGACGATTACCGGGAGTAACATGGATCGCCATCATCGCACAAATAGCGGTGGCGACTGGAGGAAATGACGATGAGATTAGGAGAGCAAGCCCACGCAGTCCAAAACCCGCGAAGATTTCATCGACTTCGTCTTCGCCTTGAATCGAAATCTCGAAAGCGATGGCAATGACCGGAGGGCTTGGGAGAACAATACTCTCGATAACTACCTCGGTGGTCTCGCTCGGATAACTACAGACATCGAGGGTGCATACAGGAATCGCAATGAACCGATGCCCGAGCCGAGCTGGAATCTATTCGCGATACTCCTGCTTTCAGCAAGCAGCTACGAATAATGCGGTCACTGAGTGCATGGTATATCTGTAGGGGAACGTGAATGGATCAACGTCTCGTACGCTTGAGTAAAACCGTGTCGCACGCACTCCGACATGAACCGTGGCTCTATGAATTGGAACTTGATGATGCGGGCTGGGTCCCGGTCTCGGCACTACTCCAGGCCCTTCAAGGCGACCGCGCCGAGTGGTCCGGTGTCTCGCACGATGACCTTGCCGCCATCATTGCGCAGTCCGATAAGCAGCGGTTTGAGATGGACGGTGATCGCATCCGCGCACTCTATGGTCATTCCGTGCCGCAACGCCTGCAACGAGTTCCCGCCGAGCCTCCCTCCACACTCTTTCATGGGACATCCGTGAATGCCGAACACTCGATCCTCGCAGAGGGATTAAAGCCCATGGGACGGCAATATGTCCATCTCTCTGCGGATCAGGAGATGGCGCGGCAAGTCGCGGCGCGGAAGCGGGGCGCATCGGTGATTCTCACGATTCATGCTGCAGACGCGCATCGGAATGGCATGTTATTTTATCATGGCAACAAGATTGTCTGGCTCGCCGATCACGTTCCCCCCGCCTTCATTACTTCAGAGTAGATGGCACAACATTGGACTAGGTCTAAATGCTAAAGGTCATAGTGTCGAGTATCAACAACCCCCTATTCGCGGTAAAGGTCAGCAAGGCTGATAAGGTGTAGGTCGGTCTGTTCGTCAGCCTGCCTGCGAAACCCTTCGGTGAAGCCCGCCGCCGAGATGTAGAGTCGTGGTCCTTCGAGTGCTGCCCGCGCCCATCCGTGACCAGAATTGCCGAGATCTTCGAGATCGCGAGTGAGGTCACGGTGGATGTCGGCCCCCACCAGTCGCGACGACCACTTCACCTCGCCCGTGAGGATCCGCCCGTCGTCGAGGCGGGCAACGAGGTCTATCTCGATAAGGCGACGATTCCGGTCCTGTCCCTCCCAGCGTCCCCAGTCGCGTGCGGCGGATAGATTCCAGCGGGCGTGGAAACGGCGGTAGGCGTCCCGACAGATCGTCTCGAACACCTTGCCCATGTAGGTGTCGAGGAGCGGGGCCACGCGCTCCGTCCACACCGTGTCGCTCGCCCCTTCCCACGCGAGGCGACTACGGTTCGCATCCACGAAGGTGTACCAGAAGCCGACCGCATGATCGGCGATGCGATACCAATAGGGGGCGTTGTCGGGAGCGGCGAAGTTGCGTTCGCGCCACACGAGGCCCAGCCCTTCGAGCGTGTCGAGGATGCGCCGCACTGCAGGATTGTCGAGGCCAGTTTCCTGCGCAATTTCGTTAATCAGGGGTTCGCCGCGAGCGACGGCGGCGAGGACTGACTGGTAGTCGGCGGGGTTACGGATACCTTGCTCCTGCGTGATGATATTGGCGACCTGCACCTGCACCTCCCCACCGGGGCGAAGCATCACGCGCGTGAGGGCGTCAGCGACCTTCTCGTCGGGAAGAACCGCAGCGAGATTGCGTGGCAGCCCACCGAGTGCTCCATACAGGATCGCGGCGTCTCGCGGGAGGCGATCTTGGAGCATCGCAGCGGCATCGTAGTAGTCGAAGGGGGAGAGTTTCGCGACGTGGGCGAAGCGACCGTAGAGGGGCTGGCTCCCTTCGGTCAATCGCTCCATCGTCGCGACCGCTGAGCCGCTGAGTGCGAGGGTCAGCGGGCGGTCACGCAGCTCGCGATCCCACACCGCGACGAGTTGCGAGGCGATGTCATCGTCCTTCTGATTCATGAGGTACTGGAACTCGTCGAGAACCACGACGAGGGGCTCGTCGGTGGCGAGATCGGCGAGGAGGCGGAAGACTGTGCGCCAGGTGGGATACTCCCGTGCGTCGAGGTCACGCCCGGACCATGTAGCGAGTTCCCGCAGCAACTCGCGCCGATTCAACTCCGCCGTCGCGTTTGCTGCAAGGTAATAGAACGTGCGGCGATCTCGCCATGCATAGTCGAGAAGGTAGGTCTTCCCGACTCGGCGGCGACCGTAGACGAGGAGCAGCGTAGGTCTGCCGCGACCGGCGAGTGCGCGGAGCGTGGCGACTTCTGCAGTTCGGTCAATAAAGCGGAAGCCTGTGCTGCGTCCACCCATAGCGAAGTGCTCCTCGCACTACCAACGCACAACGGTCATTGCATACAACTGTAATCGCCTGCAATCGTAGTTGCAAGGACGCCGCCAGAATTATTCGTGCTACGCGATTGATGGCGTGCAATCTCACAGACAACCTCGAATGTTTTGCGCCGAGGAACGCGAAAGAAAAGCGTCGCAAACACCCCCATAAAAAAGGCTCTGCCCCCGGCAGCGCGACCCACCGGGGGCAGAAACGGGGAAAGGGGGAGGCAGTCCGCATCCCGCGAGCGCAACGGCTCAGGTCGAACGGGGGTTGCATGACCAATCGCGTACGCACAAGATACCCCGGCGAGTGTCGTCGGGGAATGCGACAGCACGAAGACCCGCGCCCTGCCTCACCTCACCGACCGAGCACCGACAAATCAAGCCTCGGGACTACCACCGCGCCACACCGACCACAGCTTCGTTGCCGCGCAGTATCAAACCGGGTAACCCCAACATTTGCCCACCGTTGCTCACCGTCTCATATGTACGTACATACCGTAGCATCCGTACGTACGCATGTCAAGCGCGGGCATAGGTCGCGGTGAAGGTTCGTGCGGCGGCGAAGGCTTCGGCGGGGGTCGTAATCGCGCCGCGCAATTGCTGCGCCCGCAGCAAAAAAAGCAGCGTGCCGACCCATTTTCCTGCCGGGATTCCAAGTTCACGCATAATATCGTCCCCCCGCACGAGCGGCGGCGATGCGAACAACGGCGCGTAGATGCCGAAATACTCGCGCACGATCCCTTGCAAATACGCGACATCGCGCCGGACGATCTCCGGCGGGCGGGCGGGACCGCGTGCAGTGGCGCGGTCCCCCATCGCTACCAAAACGACACCGGGCGCGGCATCGCCGCAGATCGCCAGCAGCCGCAGCATATGCGAAACGTCGTGGTGCGGCAGCGTGTCTATCGGGTATGCATGAAACCGCACGAAGGCACGAAGCAGGCGCACTTCGCTGTGCGAGAGCCGCAGCCGCTCCCCGATACGCATCGCCATCGCGCCCCCTGCCTTCTCGTGGTCGTCGAATGCAGGCGTGCCGTCGGGTTTGGTTGTACGGGTAGCGGGCTTGGCGATGTCGTGCAGCATCGCGGCGAATGGCACAAGCCACTGCCGCGCCCGTCCCCGCGCCACGGGCGCAGCAAGCCACTCCCGCAGATCACCCGCCCATGCACCCGCCCACGCATCGAGCGTCGGGAGAAACTCCCCCGCAACCGTCTGCGCCGCCGCAAGGTTATGATCGAACACATCGAGATGATGATTCGCGCTTTGCCTCAGCCCGTGCGTCGCTGTCGCTTCGGGAACAACCGCCTCCCAGACGCCGCTACGAGCGAGACCGCCGAGCGCGTTCGCCGCATCCCGCCCCGCACACAGCGACGCAAGCTCCGCGACGACGCGCTCGGTCGCCACCCCCGTAATAGCCCCGCTGCGGGCAGTCGCGGCGGCTTGTTCTTCCGCCTCCGCCGACGGCGCGAAGCCGAGCGTCGCAACAAACCGGTAGAGCCGTAGAGCGCGGAGCGGATCGTCCGCGAAGACCGTCACGCCACACGGCTGCAAACGTCGGGCAGCAAGGTCGGCACCGCCGCCGCACGGGTCTTCAAGCGATATGTCGCCCCGTAGCAGGGCGCGGAGATCAGTAGCAATCGCATTGACAGTGAAATCGCGGGCGCGGAGATCGTCCGCAAGCGTCGGAGCGCGGTATTGCGCGAAATCGTACTGCGCCGCGCCGATAACGACCCGCGCTGTCGGTTGCGCGTCGTGCAGATGGACGAATGACCCACCGACCGCATCCGCAAACCGCCGCGCCAACCCGACCGCATCCGACGCCACCACAATGTCCCAATCGCGGTTCTCATCGTATGGCGCCTGCCCCGCGTGTCCCGCCGCGTCACCGCGCAATGCATCCCGCACCACGCCGCCAACGAGATGTATCGCCTGATCCGTCAGCAGCGGCAACGCCTCTAGCGCGACATCCGCCCGCGCCCGTTCGCCCAGTTTCTCCAACGCTGCGGTCGCTGCTGCATTCATTCTGCCTCGGTTCTCGTTCTCAGCCCTCGCGCGGTTTATCCCGTCCAGACGCCGTTTGCGACCAGCGCGATCATCGCAAGCACCCACAGCGCATTGGCGATAATCGTCGCAGTGGTGTTCGCGTATCGCCGTGCGACGCCGAGCACCAACCCGACCGCGAAGACCGTCAGCGGCGCGATCCCGAATCCATACTGCGTGTGCAGCGCGGCATACGCGAGTGCGGTAAGAAAGATGCCGAAGCGTGGCTGCGTTGCTCCGCGAAAGAGCAATTCTTCCGCGATGCCGAGCACGACCGCAGCGATTGCCGCCGCCACGAGCCCACCGATATTTGCCAGTGTCTGGTCATTGATGCGCCGGACATTCTCCGCAATAGAGGGCGAGAGTGCCGCCGTCAACCGCCCCCCCCCCACCGTAACCCCGACCAATATCGCCGCCGTCGCCACCCCGACCAGCAATGTCATCCCCGTGGGCGCGATGATACCGAGGCGGTCGCATATCTCCGCCGGGGTGCGCCGCCAGCGAAACTTCACATTGCCGACCATTTTCGGACCGGTTTCGGCGGGAATACTCGTGGCGATCACGCCGCCGGGATTTGCCCGCCCTGCAGATGCTAATGCATGTTCGTCTTGCCGAACACGTTTCGGTTTGTCTACGGCGAGTTGCTGCGTGCGCCGGATGCCGACGCCGACAATTGCCACCGCCAACAGCGACACGATGATTGCCTCCCCGACCGCGAAGAGGATGCCGCCAACGGGGACGATCTGCCCCAGTTGGTCGCTCGCGCCGCCAAGTTCGTAGATTTTGCCGTCCAGCGACGCCGTGCCGACTGCCGAGCGCCCCACAACGAGCGACGGCGCGGTGGTCCATCTGCCTGTGACGACATCGAGGACGCGCACGGTGTCGGTGGATTCTGCAACTGCGACGCCGCCGATGGCATAGATGCGGGCGTCGTTGACGCTCGTTGCGGCGAGATTGCGGCGCGGTTCCGGCAGCGACGACGCGGGACGCCATGTGTTTGTGGCGGTATCGAGCACATCCACATTCGCTAGCGTCGTGCCGTTATGCTGACCACCGAGTGCGTAGAGCGTCGCGCCGACGGGGGCGAGGGCAAGACCACTGCGCGGCGACGGCAATGCCGCCCCGACCGACCATTGCCCGGTAGCGGGATCGAAGATGTTGACCACCGCGCTGCCTTGCGGCTTCTCGGTGCCGGCGGGGTTGGTGGTGCCGCCCGCGAGGTAGATTTTGCCGTTCACAGCGGCGGCGGCAAGGTCCATGCGCGGTTCCGGGAAGGGCGGCAATGCGCTCCATGTGTTCGCGGCAGGATCGTAGACACTGGCGAAGGCAGTCGGTTCGCCATTGATCGCGCCGCCGAAGGCGTACACTTTGCCGCCGACCGAGGCGACCGCGAGGCGCGTGCGCGGTTCCGGCAAGGTTGCCCGCGTCGTCCAGCGGGCATCTTGGCCAGTTGCGGTCGTCGGGAAGGCGAGGACGGAGGTTGTCGGGCCGTTCGGGTCTTCACCGCCGACGATGTAGAGTGTCTGCCCGACGGTTGTTGCGCCCATATTTTTGCGTGGCGCGGGAAGAGAATCGAACGGTTGCCAGCCGGGATCACCGTTCGGGCGGGCTTGGGCGATGTCGTACACCCCTGCCCGATCCACCGGCGCACCGAACGGCGTCGCCACACTCGCGGAGGTAAGAAAGAAGACGCCACACGCAAAGAGCAGACAGACGAGACCGAGCATGTGCATTCGGTCGTCTTTGATGATCGGCAGGAGGCGTCCCCATGTGGCATTGCGGACGCGATCCACGAGGGCGGTGCCGACGAGTACAGTTACAATGACGAGGGCAAGCCCGGTAACACGCCCCGCGATCAGTTGGGACATGCCGATGAACCAGACCATGACGGCGACGGTGCCGAACGCCATATCCTGCCCCATTTTGAGGGCGCGGTTGCCGAGCGAGATTTGCCCCCAGATGGCGACGAGCAGCAGCGCAAATGCCCCGATCGCTTGCGCGATGAGCCTGCCAATATCGCCGACCACGGACGCAGCAAACAGAGTGGGGATTGTGATTGCATAGGTGACAGGCACAGTACGTGCGGTCCTTTCCCTGCGGGCAGCGGTGCGCCGCAGTGCGATCCTACCCCACACCATTGGAGGGCAGTACCGTTCAGTATCCCCCGTTTCCGCGCGTGCGGCAACGGGAACGGCGCGGGTGAGCGGGGAAATCGCGGACGGCGTCTCGACGCACCTGTGCCGCTGATGTACGATGGCAGCTAACCGAGGTGAGATTGGAGAGACACGGTACATGGCACACGGCGCACGAAACGGGCAGTGCGCGGTGCCGGTCGGAGGATACAGGGTGGTTATTGACACAGGCGGACTGAAAAAGGGCATTGCGATTGAGTTGGACGGGCAATTGCTGCGCGTGATGGATTATCAGCACATCAAGACCGCACGCGGCAGCGCGACAATCAAGATCACGGTGCGGAACCTGCGGACGGGCGCGACGACCGAGCGCAGTTTCCAGAATGGCACGCGCTTTACGGTCGCGCCGATGGAGCATCGCGGGGTGCAATTTTTGTACCGCGACGAGGAGAGCAATTATGTCTTCATGGACACGACGACGTACGAGCAGCCGGTGCTTTCCGCCGAGACGCTCGGCAACGCGAAGAACTACATCCGCGAAAACGACATCGTGGATATGATCGTGTTCGGGGACGAGCCGATAGAGATCAACATTCCGCCCGCTGTCTTTCTCAAGATCGCCACGACGGAGCCGGGAATCAAGGGCGACACCGCGACGGGTGCGGTCAAGGCCGCCACGCTCGAAACGGGGTTGGTGGTGAATGTGCCGCTGTTTATCAACGAGGGCGACACGATCAAGGTAGATACGCGCTCCAACACCTATATCGAACGGAAGAACGACTGATGAGCGATACGCAACGCGATGACCGCGCCCCCGGCTTGCCCGCCGGTCTTGTGGACGACGTCGCCGCGCTCGCTGCGGTGATGGCGCAACACGGGATGGCGAAGATTGCTCTTCAGGTGAACGGTGTGCATCTGACGCTCACGGCGCAGCACGCCGCACCGGAGGGCACCGTCCTCGTCGCCGCGCAGACGATGGCGTCTGCCGCACCGGACGTAGTCGTGATGCCCACGACTGCCGGGTACGACCTGCCCGCGCCGATGATCGGCACGTACTATTCCGCTCCTTCGCCCACCTCGGAGCCGTATGTGCGCGTCGGAGACCATGTCACGGCGGGACAGACCATCTGCATTATTGAGGCAATGAAGATCAACAACGAGATTCAAGCCGAACGCGGCGGGATCGTGGAAGAACTCTACGTCTCCAACGGGCAGGGCGTCGAGTACAACC
>JBBRMX010000171.1:0-7933 GCA_038230615.1 Thermomicrobiales bacterium
CCTCGAACTCCGGTTGACCGGGTGCGAGAACCGCCTCGTGTCCGGGGGCGGGCGGCGTGGCTTGCAGCGCGGAACGCATGTCGTCCATCTGTGCACGGTAGGTGTCGGGATCGGTGAACGCATCAATGCGCCACGCCATGAAGCAATGGCACGTGCCGGGGTGCGGATGATCCCCCGTGCCTCGACCGGGAATACGCAAACTCCATGTGCCGCCGGAGAGCATCGCGGCGAAGCAATCCACCATTACCGCAAGACCGTACCCCTT
This sequence comes from Thermomicrobiales bacterium, assembly GCA_038230615.1. Classification (GTDB taxonomy): domain Bacteria; phylum Chloroflexota; class Chloroflexia; order Thermomicrobiales; family JALYUS01; genus JBBRMX01. The sequence goes on from JBBRMX010000171.1 coordinate 266, forward strand.
CTGGCTGCGGCGTGCATAGTCGCTGCCGAGCGGCGCGAGAGCAACCGCCTCGTTCGGGTCGGTCGTGAACACGCCGTCGCGGTCGAATGCCCATCCTTCCGGAATTGGCTTCCCCTCGCGCTTGGCAATCTCCACCTTCCCCCACGCGACAGCAGTAGACGCCATATCGAGCAGAAATGGATCGCCGCCCGCGCCACCCGGAAACGCGACCGAGAACGGGTTCGTGCCGAGTACAGGGATCGAACCGAACGTCGGCACGAGGAGCGGACCCGCGTTCGTCATACTCATGCCGCCCATCTCCTCCCGCACGGCCAGCATCGGATAATACGAGAGCGCACCGAGGTGGTTGCTAGCGCGAACGCTGACCGTACACCATCCCGTCTCCCGTGCTTTCTCGATGCACCGCCGCATCGCGTGCGGTGCGACGACGAGACCGAGACCGTGATCGCCATCGAGCGTGAGCGTTGCAGGACCTTCGGCAAGTGTCGTGATCTGGGGATGGAGGTTCACCCGGCCTTCGCTGATCGCGGTCAGGTACGACCGCATCCGGGGGATACCGTGCGAATCTATGCCGTGCGTGTCGCTGAAAAGCAGCACCTCCGCCGCTTGCGCTGCATCCGCCGCAGGCACACCAACGCGGACGAACAACCGCTCCATGAATACCCGCATCGCGTCGGGCGCGATCGCTTTACGCTGAGATGTTGTCTCCGCCAAGTGCCGTTCCTCCCCATGTGTAGAGACAAGTGCAAGACCGCAAAGGCGTAACCCCGACCGTGCACGAGGTGCTCAGAGCTTGACGCCGCCCGCCGCGAGACCCCGCACGACGAAACGTTGCGCAACCATATACAGGATAACCGACGGCACCGCTGCGATCAGGGCACCCGCCATCATTTGCCCCCAGAAGAAGACATCTTCGCCGAGCATTTGCGTCAGCCCCACCGTGACGGTGCGCGACGCAAGCGAGTTGGTAAACACGAGCGCGTACAAGAACTCGTTCCATGACTGTGTGAAAGCAAAAATCGCCACGACCGCCACCGCCGGAGCAGCAATAGGCATGACGATTCGGAAGAGCGCACCGAGCCGAGTTGCGCCGTCTACGCGTGCCGATTCTTCGAGTTCGATAGGAATGCTGCGGAAGTAGCTCGCCATCATCCAAGTACAGAAGGGCAGCGTGAACGTCGGGTAGACGAGTATCAATGATTGAAGCGTGTCCACAAGCTGGAACCGGGCGACGATGGTGAAGAGCGGGATGAAAAGAAGCGAATTCGGAATGAGATATGTGAAGATCAGCCCGCGTGCCAGCGCAGCACGCCCCGTGAAGCGCAGCCGGGTGATCGAATATGCTGCCAAGGCACCGAGCAGGACAGAGAGCGCAGTCACGACTACCGAGACGAACATACTGTTGACCAGCCACTGCCGGAAGTAGCCGGAGGCTTTGCTCCCACCTTGCCCTCGGAGGAGATCAGCATAGTGACCGAAGTAGAGATGTTTCGGGATCAGGGTGAAATCGTCGTAGATTTCCTTGTTGGTCTTGAGCGAGGCGAGGAGCATCCACAAAAACGGCACGAGCGTCCAGAGCAGGAAGAATACCAGCCCGACATAGGTCGCGATCATCCACCCGCGACCAATGGAGCGGCGCGATGCCCGCTCCGATACTTTTGCCGCCTTGCGCGTCGCCGCGCGTGTCGCCGTGACAGTCGCCATGTGCTACTCCTGCTTGAGCATCTGACGGGTGAGGTAATAGACAAGGACGAGATAGGCGGGCAGCATCGTCATCGCGATTGCCGCGCCCCCACCGAGGCGGGCACCGGGAATAGCGGTGAGATACGCCAGCAGCGGCAGCGTGATCGTGCTGTAATCCGGGCCACCACCAGTGAGGACAAGAATCTGCACGAGGTTTGCAGAAGTCCAGATCGTCGAGAGCAACGCCGTGACGAAAAAGACATGCTTCAGGCTAGGCATGGTGATATACAAGAACCGTTGCACCGTCCCCGCACCATCCAGTTCCGCCGCCTCGTAGAGTTCGGCAGGGACCGCCTGCATCCCCGCGAGGATGTTCATCGTCCAGAACGGCGTCCCCGACCAGATAATGACGAGGACCAATGACGGAAGCGCGATCTGTGCGTCATTGAAAAAGTAGATGTAGTCATCACGCAGGTGAAACTGGGCGATCAACCCATTGATCGGCCCGGAGGTGTCGAACATGAATCGCCACGCGTACGCCGTCACCACCGCAGGCACCGCCCACGGCAGGAACATCAGACCGCGCCAGAGGTTTTTCAGGCGGATGTGCTGATTGAGAACGCACGCCATCGCCGTGCCGATGAAAAACTTCCCGATGATCGCGCTACCGGTGATGACGACAGTGTTCAGGGCGGCTTTCGCAAAGTGCGAATTCGGGTTGCTGAAGAGATCGGCGTAATTCCCGAATCCCACCCACGTCCCGACCTTGCCGATGAACCGGTTCTGGAAGCTGAGCAAAATGGCATCGAGGAATGGATAGACGAGCAGGGCCATCAGGATGAGGAAGACCGGGCAGACCAAGAGCCAGCCCAACCGCCAGTCCGGGCCGAGCAATCGCCGCACGATTGACCGTGACGGGACAACCGGGAGTATGCCGGTCGCCTTCGGTGTGTACGTCGCTTCTGCCCTCGCCACCAGAGTACCTCCCGGTCGCCCGCTGCTGCCCCGCCCGCTATTTCTTCACGAACTTGTTGTACGAGTCCATCATGTCTTTCTGCGCCTCGTCCTGCGCCTGCTCAATCGCCATGTTTTGCCGGACAACTTTGTTCATCATGTCCGAGAGGGTGTACTTGGCATCGGTGACATCCGACATCCACGGCTGCGGCGGCGCGGGCCAGTTGCGGATGCGCCCTGCTTCGGCAATGCTTGCCAACGCGGAAAATTTGCTCTTTTCCCAGAAATCGCCCTTCGCATGGTCTCGATAGACGGGTACGAAGCGTCCCTCGACGGACTTGGAAATCTTGAGCAAGTTCTCTGGCTGCATGAAGAAATCGAGAGCCTTCAACGACTGGTCAACGAGTTTCGCCTTTTTGAAGTAGCCGAAACCAATCGCGCCGCCCTCGGCGAAGGCACCCGCTGGTCCCTTCGGGGGTAGCGATAGCCCGGTTTTATCGCCGAGTTCCTTATCGTTGACAAGAAGCCAGCCCATGATCGTCGCCGGGTTGGTGGCGATCAGCCCGCGCCCCTTCTGGTACGCCTCATTGTTGAACGAGGTGACCGTCGCGCCCCATGCATCGGGAGCACAGAGATTGGCTTTCCACATCCGTGCGACGACATCAATTCCGGCTTTGTTGGCGGGGTTTTTGATGTCCGGCACGCCCTTTTCGTCCGCGAGCCGCCCCCCATATGCCCAGAGCGCGGAGACGAGGTTATTGACGTGGTCCCCCTCATGACCGACCGCGTAGGCGTAGGTGTACGTCTTCGGGGGTTGCTGAATCTGGGGGCCGAGTTCGATCAGTTCATCGTAGCTATTGAAGAAACGCCCGCCTGTCTTCGCGCCGATTAGGTCCATCCGCCAGTGTGCTGGCCAGACATCAACGGCATAGGGCGCGGCGAAGATGCCGCCGTCCTGTGCAGTCAGGGAACTGAGGGCGATGGGATACATGCCCCCCGCCATCCCCTTAAACTTATTGACGGTCGCTGTCAGGTCACCCATCTCGCCCTGTGTGTACCAGTAGGTCTGGTTGTTATTATCGAGTTCTGGGGGCTGACCCGCCGCGAGCGCGGCGGATTCCTTCTGCAAGATCACGGGCGAACCGGGAATAGATTGCCACTCCACCTTGACATTGTTCTGCTTGCCCCAGTCCACAAAGACATTGCCGACTGCTTCATCCGTGACGGTGTTCCAGTTCGCAGAGAACCACACATTGAATTTCCCCGACACGATGGTGAGGTCCGGTTGCGGGGTTGTGGCGACGGCGGCGGTCGTCGGGGCAACCCCGGTCTGACCGGCGGGAGCGGGCGCAGTTGTCGGCTTCGGTGCGGCAGTCGCTTGCCCTGTGGGGGCAGTGGTCGCCTGCGCTCCGGTTTCCCCGGTTCCACTCCCGCAGGCGGCAAGCAGAGACGCACTCGCCAGCGTCAGCGTACCGCCGAGAAACTGCCGACGCGAAAAAGGAAGGCCCCGCTGTCGCTCGTCCATAACCTCACCGCTCCCATCTGCCCGAAACGAGCCGATTTCCCATACATGTCCACGTCGAACCTGTATACGTCGGGGATGCGCTACCCGCAGGGACGCACACGCCGCGATGCTTCGACCAGAAGTGCCGTGCCAACAATGACACGTGCTGAAACCTTAGTTAGGACTCGATAACGTGAGTGTAGCACGCGGTTGCGCTTTGTCAATCGGGCTGATGTGGGATCGCCGGGGACACATCGCATCCGAGCGGGGTGCAAAAAAATCGGCAAACGGATGACGACCCGGCGCGAACGATGTAGACTACGCTGCCATGAGCAACAATCGCATCGCGTCGCTACACCGCCCACGGCGGCAAAGAGCCGGTATATCCGCGTCGTCTCCGGGCGCACATCGTATAGTGCGCCCGCGTGTCATGAATGCACCCGACGCATATACGGCGTTGTTGTATGGCGTGGACGTCATGGCAGCCCTTGTACATCCGACGCTCGGCCCGTTACCGCGCACAGTGATGATCGCGGGTAACACACCGCGTTCCGCCCCCGAAGTCCTCGACAGTGCCGCAACGATCATGCGCCGCACAATTCAGATCGCCGATCCTTTCGCCGACATGGGCGCGATGCTCGTGCGGCAACTGGCATGGACGATTTTCGAGCGGGTCGGCGACGGGTCGGCGACCGCAGTAACCCTCGCACACGCCCTGCTCCATGCGGCAGCACCGCACGTTGCTGCCGGGGCAGACCGGAACGCCCTGTGTCGCGGTATTGAGCGGGGACTGGCGGTTGCGCTCGATGCCTTGCGCGACCAAGCACGACCGGTAGATTCAGCGGCAGAACTTGCACGCATCGTCGCGGGGATCGTACGCGAACCGGGGCTTGCCGACATCATCGGTGAGGCTGTCGAATCGGTCGGGCCAGATGGCGCGATACTCATCGAGGATTGGCAACGAACGACTGTCGCCGCCGAATATCTCGACGGGACGCGGTGGAAAGGCGGTCTCCTCTCCCCCGCGCTGCTGGTGGGGGGCGAGACAGCGGGCAGGCTGCACGAGCCGTACATCTTCGTCACCGACCGCCCCCTCGACCGTGCCGAGGACCTTCTCCCTGCGCTCGAAGCGTGCATCGCGGCGGGAGGGCGGCATCTGCTCGTGGTCGCGCCGGAAGTGAAATCCGCCGCGCTCGCGCTTTTGGTGGTCAACCGGGCGCGGGGCGTCCTCGATGGCGCGTTCGCGGTGCGCGTGCCGGACACCGATGCACGCGGGCGCATTTTGGAAGATATCGCGGTTGCTACCGGCGGGCGGGCGTTCCTCACGGCGGCGGGCGATTCGCTCGCAGCGGTGACTATCAGCGATTTGGGGCGGGCACGCCAAGTGTGGGCGACGACAGATACCTTCAGCGTCCTCGGCGGCTATGGAGACAAAGGCGCGATCCGGCAGCGAATTGGCGAGGCGAAGGCGGAACTCCGTGCGGTCGCGCCTAATGACCACGAGACACGCCGGAGTATCCGGGAGCGGATCGGCAAACTGTCCGGCACCGCTGCCATTGTCTATGTCGGTGCGCCGACCGATGGTGCGCGTGCCGAGATGCGGGTGCGCGTCACCGCAGCGGTGACGGCGGCGCAGGTGGCGTTGCGGGAGGGAGCGGTACCGGGAGGCGGCGGTGCGCTGTTCGCCTGTATCCCCGCCGTGAATCGCCTCGCGGACCGAATCGGTGGCGACGAAGCGAACGGTGTACGGCTTCTCGCACAGGCGTTGTCGGCACCGGCACGGATCATCGCAGCGAATGCGGGCATTGATGCAAGCGCGGTCTTCGCGGACGCCCGTGCGTGCGAACCGGGGTGGGTCTTCGATGCGCTTCTGCGCCGGTGGGTGGATGCATGGGACGGGGGTATCCTCGATCCGCTGCCCGTTGTGTCGGCTGCGCTCGCGGGAAGCGTCAGCACCGCCACGATGACCTTGATGACTGATGTTCTCGTTCGGCATCGCAATCCGCCGCTAGCACAACAACCGTGAGCGTGCGAATGAAGGGGAAGTAGCGATGTCGGGAAGTTGGGACTGTATAGCGCGTCACGAGGGCGGAACGGTCGTTGCGCTGGCGACCGCGCCGCTCGGCGATGGGATTGCCGCATGCTTCGCGGCGACCGCGACGGGGCTTTTCCGCTCCGATGACAGCGGACGGCGGTGGATACCCACGAGCGAGACACCGCTGCCGTTGCTCACCGCAGTTGCGCCGTCGGCGCATTTCGCCGAAAATCGTCTCCTCTTCGCCGGGTCGCATACCGGATTCTATCGCTCGGACAATGCGGGGCATACGTGGCAGCAGATGCTCTCCGGCGGAGTGTTCACGATTGCGGTCGTGCCAGATAGCGGGCGTGAGGATCGGCTGTTCGTCGGCACGGCGCAGGACGGCATTCTGCGTTCCGACGACGGGGGCAGGACATGGGCAGGAGCAAACCCCGGTCTGCTCGACCTCACCATACTGGCACTCGCCTTCTCTCCCAACGCGGTAGACGATCAAACAGGCTTCGCCGCCACCGCATCGGGGCTTTACCGCACGCGCAACGGCGGCAAATCGTGGCGAGAAGTCGCGTTATCGCTCGACGAACTAGCCGTGCAGTGTCTCGCCGTCTCACCCGCATTTGCTCACAAGCGGCTGATTCTCGCCGGAACCGAAACCGAGGGTCTCTGGCGGTCAGACGACGGCGGCACCCAGTGGAATCGTGTGGCGGGGGTGCCGGAAGGTGGTATCGGTGCCATTGCGTTTTCGTCGCCGTTTTCATTGCATAGTGACACGGGCGGCTCCATCGCGGTCGCAACTGACAGCGGAGTCGCCCTCTCGCACGATGATGGCGAAACATGGGAAATGACCGGGCAATTCCTCCCGCCCATCCTCGCTCTCGTCTACGATGGAGAGAGCGACGAGAAGACCTTGCTTGCGGGGCGGTATCGCCATGGAATCGCACGGCTTCACACGGAACAATCGGGCAATGCATGGTCACCATCCAATGCGGGGCTAGAGGCGACGTACCTCACGACGCTCGTCGCTTCCCCAACACTGGATGATGACCCCACACTCCTCGCGGCAGGGCCAGAAACCAGATTACAGGTTTCGCACGATGGAGGACGCACATGGATCGAAGCCGCAGGGGGCATCGGTGAGGCTGTCGTCCACGGATTCGCAATCCCGCCCGACGGTGCGGGCGATCTCGTTGTCGCAGCGACGGGCGCGGGCATTTATCGTAGCCGGGATCGCGGGGAGACGTGGGAACTCCCCACCAACGGAAGCGATGTCTCCATCGAGATTGTTGCATGCGGAATGTCGGCGGAGAGCAAACCGCCGTTCATCTTCGCGGCGACGTACGACGGTCGTTTGATCGCATCGGACGATGCAGGTGTGCGATGGAACGCCCTGCGCGTGCCAATCGTCGGGGAGACAATGCTCTCCCTCGCCTGCTCATCGGACGATACCGGCAGTCGGACACTCTATGTCGGGACAGCAGGAAATGGAGGACAC
>JBBRMX010000172.1:0-7878 GCA_038230615.1 Thermomicrobiales bacterium
CCCGCAATACCGGTACATCGGTGCGCGTGTCGGCGATGTCCGCCGCCTCCCCGATAGAGGAGCAGGTGCAGAGTACCGCTGCTGCGCCGCCGTCCGCTGCCCGGAGCAAGATGGCGACTGCCCGCCGCAGCACCGATGGCGTTGCCGCACCGTGTGTGCACGCTTCGGCAAGCAACCCTTCGTCCACGAGATGCCGCGCCGTGATCTCTCCCCGACCTTCCGCCGCCAGCAGCGCATCGAAGGTGGGAATGTGGGCGGGGGAGGTGTGGAGAAAGGTCAGGGTACCAGACACGATTGCTCCTTACTCGGTCGGGTCGCCGTAGACCATGTCTTCGTTGCCGCCGCCCGGTGGCACCATCGGGTAGACATTCGCATCGCGCTCGGTCTGGAAATCAATGAGGCACGCGCCCGGTGTTTCCTGCGCCCAACGAATTGCGCCGTCTACGTCTTCGTGGGTCGTGACGCGGCGGGCGGGGATGCCGTACGCGGCGCAGAGCATCACGAGATCGGGACCGGTGATCGGCGTCGCGGAACGGTTACGTTGGTGAAACAAATCTTGCCACTGCCGCACCATGCCTAAGAAGCCGTTGTTGATGATGGCGATTTTGACCGGATACCCTTCCTGCGCGACCGTTGCCAGTTCGTGCAGCGACATCTGGAACCCTCCGTCGCCGCAGACCGCCCAGACTTCGGCGTCCGGCTTGCCCGCTTGCGCTCCCATCGCGGCGGGTAGCCCGAAGCCCATCGTGCCGAGACCGCCGCTGGTGATGTTCTGGCGCGGCGTGTTGAAGACGTAGTATTGTGCCACCCACATCTGGTGTTGCCCCACATCCGTCGCCACAATTGCATCGTCATCGGTGAGCGTGCTGAGGCGGTCAATGACATATTGTGCGGAGAGGATTGCATCGCCTGTACTGTCCGGCACGATGCGGTGCGGGTGTTGCGTTTGCAGCGCGGCGATGTCCGCAAGCCATGCGTCGTGCGCCTGGGCTTCTAACTCATCGCACAGCAGACGCAGACTCTGCTTGGCGTCACCCACGACCGGCACATCGGCGCGCACATTTTTGCCGATCTCGGCGGGGTCAATGTCCATATGGATCACTTTTGCGTGGCGGGCGAACGATGCCAGTCGCCCGGTTGCGCGGTCGTCGAAGCGCATTCCGACGGCGATCAGCACATCGGCGCGGTTGACGGCGCGGTTCGTGTGGGCGTAGCCGTGCATCCCAAGCAGCCCCATCGCCAGCGGGTGCGTGCCGGGGAATGCACCGTGGCCGAGCCATGTATTGACGACGGGAATCTGCGCCTTCTCCGCCAGTTCGAGCAGTTCGGGGGCTGCTTCCGCTAAAATGACGCCCTGCCCCGCGATGATGAGCGGCTTGTGCGCCTCGCGGATCATCTTTGCCGCCGTCTTGATCTGCCGGTGGTTCGGGGTGATCGTCGGGCGGTATCCCGGCATGGCGACAGTGCGCGGGTACTCGTACGTCACTTCTTCGGTAAAGCAGTCTTTCGGGATGTCCACCAGCACCGGGCCGGGGCGACCGCTGCGGGCGAGATGGAACGCCTTCTTGAGGGTCGGCGCGATCTCCTCTGCGGTCTTGCAGAAGAAATTGTGCTTCGTGATGGGGAGGGTGACGCCGATAATGTCGGTCTCCTGAAAGCCGTCTTTGCCGATCAGGTACCGCACGACATTGCCGGTGATTGCGACTATCGGGGAGGAATCCATCATCGCCGTGGCGATGCCGGTAACGAGATTGGTTGCGCCGGGACCGGAAGTAGCGATGCAGACGCCGACTTTGCCGGTCGCGCGGGCGTAGCCGTCTGCCATGTGCGCTGCCATCTGTTCGTGACGCACCAAGACATGGTGAAACGGGTAGCGCGGGATAGCATCGTATAGCGGGATGACCGCCCCGCCGGGATAGCCGAAGACGGTATCCACACCCTCCTCGATCAGAGCGCGGCAGACGACATCCGCGCCCCGCGTGCGCGTGCCGTGCCACGAGGCGACCAGTTCCGCGTGTTCGGGGCGGGGTGCCGCGCTCGTTGTCTCGTTGCGTTCGCGTGTGATCGTCACCGGGCTACTCCCTCTGTTGTTCGCGTGTCTGCTGTCCACAAAAATACCTCCCGCGTGGGAGGCGTCCGGTCGTTCGTGCATCGTGCTGCTGCTTACCTGACCGTACGTCTCCCGTTTTCCGAGCGCGTGACCCGTACGGGTACGCGCCCGATAATAAGGAGTACGACGACGACGAACAGGGCAATCGAAAAAACCGCGCTCATCGGCGCGGCGAGGGAAGCAAACGCGGCACGCGAAGCGGCGGCGGGTGCCGTTGCCTGCTTCATGTGCTGTGCCGCTGTTGCTGCCATCCGGTTCGCCTCTTCTGCGCCTTTGCAATATCACTGTTTGATCATAACGGGCGGTGCGGAGGCTGTCAACCCCATAGTTGGGAAGGGACGCCACCGCAACCGCCGCGCAACTTCCTCTAGTCGAGCATCCGGTATCCCGGCAGGGTGAGAAATTCGATGAAGTCCTCGCTGCTGACGAGTTGGTCCACGAGGGCGACGGCGCGGTCGTACTTCCCTGCGGCGAAGTGGACATCGCCGATTTGCGCCCGGATTTTGTTGACTTCCTCCGCCATAAGGGTGCGGAACAGGTCAAGCGTCACTTTGCGTCCGTCGGTGAGTATGCCGTCCGGGTGGCGAATCCACTGCCAGATTTGCGAGCGGCTGATCTCAGCAGTGGCGGCATCTTCCATCAGGTTGAAAATCGGCACCGCACCGCTCCCGCGCAGCCACGCCTCGATGTACTGTACCGAGACGCTGATATTCATCCGTAAGCCCGCCTCGGTGATCTGCCCGTGACCGTCGGGAAAGGCGAGCAAATCCGACGCCGTTACCTGCACGTCGTCGCGCTGCCGCGAAATCTGGTTCGGCTGCGGCATCGCCGCATTGAAGGCATCGAGCGCGACTTGCACCAGACCGGGATGCGCTACCCATGTGCCATCGTGACCGTCGGTCGCCTCGCGCACTTTGTCTACTTTTACCTTTGCGAAGGCTTCATCATTGGCGGCGGGATCGTTCTTGATCGGGATTTGCGCCGCCATACCTCCCATCGCAAATGCCCCGCGCCGGTGACACGTCTTGATGCACAGAAGCGAGTACGAGCGCATGAAATGGGTGGTCATTGTCACGAGGGCGCGGTCGGGCAGCAGGAAATCCGGGCGATTGCGGAGTTTTTTGATGCACGAGAAGATATAGTCCCACCGCCCGCAGTTCAGCCCCGCCGAATGGTCGCGCAGTTCGTAGAGGATTTCGTCCATCTCGAAACTGGCGAGGATTGTCTCGATCAGCACCGTTGCTTTGATCGTCCCCTGTGGGATGCCGAGATGCTCCTGCGCCAGCACAAAAGCATCGTTCCAGAGCCGTGCTTCGAGGTGGCTTTCGAGTTTGGGCAGGTAGCAGTACAGCCCGCCGCCCTGCGCGAGCAGTGCTTTCGCATTGTGGAAGGCGTACAGCCCGAAATCGAACAGCCCACCGGGGACGGGTTCGCCGTCTACCGTAACGTGCTTTTCTTCCAGATGCCAGCCCCGGAAGCGCACCATCAGTGTGGCGATCTCGTCGTTCAGCGTATAGACACGCCCGTCGGGGTTGTGAAAGGTGATTGTCCCTGCGATAGCGTCGCGCAGGTTGATTTGCCCATCTATTGTGTTTTCCCACGAGGGGCAGTTGGCGTCCTCGAAATCCGCCATGAAGACTTTCGCGCCGCTATTGAGCGCGTTAATAATCATTTTGCGGTCTACCGGCCCAGTGATCTCGACGCGCCGATCTTGCAAATTTGCGGGAACGGGCGCGACCTGCCAGCTGCCGTTGCGGATGTGCGCGGTGTCGGGGAGGAAATCGGGCATTTCCCCGGCGTCAATACGCGCTTGCCGCGTCGCCCGGTGCGCCAGCAGTGTGGCGCGGCGCGGCGCGAGGGCGCGGTGCAGTTTCGCTACCAGTGCAAGGGCGTCCGGCGTAAGAATCTCTGCCTGCGCCGCCGTGACGGGCGCGAGGATTGCGACGCCTTCGACCCCGGTACCAGTGGATGAAGTAGTCATGCTCGCCATGATGCGGCTCCCTTCCTGCAATTCGTGGACGCTGCGATTGTGCGCCCATCGTAGCACGGGCGGGGCTTCCGTACGACCTCTCGTGTGGTGGTAAGATGAGTGTTCCGGCGGCGTGCGTGCGCCCGAACGGGTGGGAGAACGAGCGAGATGACCGACGCTTTCCGCGACAGTATCACCGAACTAATTACGCAGACCTCCACCAACCTTCCCCCCGATGTCCGTGCGGCGATGGCACGCGCACGCGACGAGGAGACGGGCGAACGCGCCGCGCAAGCCCTCGGCATCATCGCCAGCAATATTGATATGGCGTGCGACGACAGCGGCGCGATCTGCCAAGATACGGGCTGGCTGACCTTCGATGTGCATTGCCCGGTCGGGGTGAACCAACTGACGCTGCGGGCGGCGATTCTCGATGCAGTAGCGGAGGCGACGCGGCGCGGCAAACTGCGACCCAACTCTGTGGATTCCCTCACGGGCGAGAACAGCGGCGACAATCTCGGCCCCGGCTCCCCGACGATCTACTTCGCCCAGTGGGAGCGCGACGATATCGAGATCAAACTGCTCCTCAAGGGCGGCGGCTGCGAGAACAAGAACATCCAGTATTCGCTCCCCGCCGATCTGCCTCATCTCGGCAAGGCGGGGCGCAATCTGGACGGCGTCCGCAAGTGCCTGCTCCATGCGGTCTGGCAAGCACAGGGGCAGGGATGCAGCGCGGGCGCAATCGGCGTCTGTATCGGCGGTGACCGCGCCTCCGGCTACCGCTACGCCAAGGAGCAACTCTGGCGCACGCTGGACGATACGAACCCCAATCCGCAACTGGCACAACTGGAACAGTACATCATGCAGACGGCGAACACGCTCGGCGTCGGCACAATGGGTTTCGGCGGTGATGTGTCGCTGATCGGTTGCAAAGTGGGTGCGATCAACCGCCTTCCCGCCAGTTTCTTCGTCTCAGTGGCATATGAATGCTGGGCATTCCGGCGGCTCGGCGTGGTGCTCGATGCCGCAACGGGCGATATTACCCGCTGGCTCTACCGCGACCCCACCCAGACCCCCGCCTCGATGACTAGTGGCGGCGGGTTCGTTCGCACCGGGCGGGAGAAAGTACTGCACGCGCCACTCTCCGAGGAAGATGTACGCTCGCTCCACGTGGGTGATGTTGTGCTGCTGTCGGGCGAGATGGTGACGGGGCGTGACGCCATCCACGCTCACCTCATGACGCACGAGCCACCGATTGACCTCCACGGTGCCGCGCTCTATCACTGCGGACCGGTCGTGCGTCAGGACGCCGATGGCACCTACACCTTCCTCGCCGCCGGCCCGACCACCAGCATCCGCGAGGAGCCGTATCAGGCGGACGTGATCGCACGGTACGGCGTCCGCGCCGTGATCGGCAAGGGCGGCATGGGACCGAAAACCCTCGCGGCACTCAAGGAACACGGCGCAGTCTACCTTAACGGCATCGGCGGCGCGGCGCAATTCTATGCCCGCTGCGTGGATCGCGTGGACGATGTCCATTTGCTGGAATTCGGCACGCCCGAAGCGATGTGGCAGCTGCATGTCACTGATTTCCCCGCCATTGTCACGATGGATGCACACGGCAACTCGCTGCATGCCACCATCGAGGGGGCGTCCGGCACCATCTTGGAGCAATACGCCGCACCGGTATTCGCATAAGGAGTAACAAGTAACAAGGTAAAAGTAACAAAAGGGGACGCGCATTTTCTTGTTACTTTTTACTCGTTTTGCCATGAGGGAGAAACCATGACTACGACGGAACAGGTGCCGACGCGCAGCAAGGCTGCGACGGAAACGACATGGAACCTCAGCATCGTCTACGCTGATCATGCGGCGTGGGAGCGCGATGTGGTGGAGTTGGAACGCATCACCGCTGATCTTGTTGCCATGCAGGGCAATGTCGGGGAGAGCGCGCAATCGCTGCTCACCGCTCTCCGGCTGCGGGACGATGTCGGCACGGTGTTGTACCAACTCTATGTGTATGCCAGCCACCTCAAAGATTCCGATAGCACCGACCCCGTAGGGCAGGCTCTCGATGAGCGGGCGGGATCGCTGGCGGCGCGGATCGGGGCGCAAGCGGCATTCGTGGAGCCGGAAATCCTCGCCATTCCCGATGATCTTCTCACCGAGTGGCTGCGCGACACGCCCGCCCTCGCGGTCTACGCCTATGATTTGGAGAAACTGCAGGCGCAGCGGGCGCATGTCCGCACGGCGGAGGTCGAGGCGGTGCTGGCGGCGTTCGGCGACATTACCCGCGCCCCAAACGAAATCTTCGATATTCTCACCAATGCTGATCTGCCATTTCCGACGATCTCCGACGAACACGGGCAGCCGGTGACACTCTCGCATGCCCGCTTCGGGCGGTATCTGGAATCGTCCGACCGCCGGGTGCGCCGTGATGCGTTTGCGGGCATGTACGCAGCCTTTCGCGGGCTGCGGAACACGCTCGGTACCACGCTCTCTGCTGCTGTCCGCACCCACACCCTCAATGCCCGCGTGCGTGGCTACGATTCCGCGCTCGCCGCATCGCTGGAACCGAACGATATTCCGCTGGCGGTCTATCATAATCTTGTGTCTACCGTGAACGATAATCTGCCCCGCCTACACCGCTACATGGAGATTCGCAAGCGGCTTTTGGGTGTGGACGAACTGCACCCGTACGATCTCTATGTGTCGCTCGTGCCGGAATCGGATGTGCGGATTCCCTACAACGACGCGCGGGAAATGATGGCAGCGGCATTCGCCCCGCTCGGCGACGAATACGGCGCGGCGTTGCAGCGGTCGTTCGCGGAACGATGGATTGATGTGTACGAAAATATCGGCAAACGCAGCGGCGCATACAGCGGCGGCGCATACACGACGCCCCCGTTTATCCTGCTCAATTATCAGGATCGCCTGAACGATGCCTTCACGCTGGCACATGAACTCGGTCACTCGATGCATTCGTTCTTCACGCGGAGCGCACAGCCGTTTGTCTACGGCAATTACACGCTCTTCGTCGCGGAAGTTGCCTCCACACTCAATGAAGCATTACTGACAAGCTACCTCCTCACCACGCACCCCGACCCTGCCCTGAAGAAGCGGCTGATCGTGGAGCAACTGGACGCCATTCGCACAACAATCTTCCGGCAGACGATGTTTGCGGAGTTCGAGTTGCAGATACACACCCGTGCCGAAGCAGGCGAAGCATTGCCGTCGGAATCGCTCACGCAGTGGTACTACGATCTCGTTACCCGCTATCACGGTGCGGCGATGGTGGCGGATGAGCAGATCGGGTGGGAGTGGGCGCGGGTGCCGCACTTCTACTACAACTTCTATGTGTATCAGTACGCGACGGGGCTGTCTGCCGCCCTCGCGCTGAGCACCGGCATCATCACCGAGGGTGCGCCCGCCGTGGAGCGGTATCTCGCCTTCCTGCGCGGCGGTTCGTCGCGCTCGTCCATTGACTTGCTGCGAACGGCGGGAGTAGATATGGCGACTCCCGCCCCGATTCAGGCGGCGATGGAACGGTTTTCTGCGTTGCTCGACGAACTCGAAGCCCTTCCTGTCGGGTAATATTTCCCTCTCGTGATACTGTTGCCGCATTCGTTGTTGAAGACGGAGCGGCAACAGTGTTTGTCCGCGTCACGGGGGAAATGCATGACACATAGACGCGATTCATTGATGGACGGCATCACAAATTCGTAGTAAAATCCGTTAATGTGTAAACAGTTTGTTTTATGGGTTGCGCGGCATACGCCTGCCTTTTTGTACACATGCA
>JBBRMX010000173.1:0-7815 GCA_038230615.1 Thermomicrobiales bacterium
AATGCGGGCAAAGGTCGTTTGCGGGTCCATATTCCGCACCATCCGCACATCTACTTTCGCGGTGGCGGTGTGCGGCACGATAGTTTTCGTCCCCTCCTGCCAGTGTCCGCCGACGATGCCGTCAATATTGAGCGTCGGCTGATAGAGGTATTTTCGCAGGAGCGGTACGCCGTCGAGATCGTACTTGAAGCGGCGCACCTCGTCCGAACGCAACTGCTCCGCGCTGTCGAGGGTCGGGGCAAGGGCAGTGAGCAAGGCTTCGTCGTGGGCATCGGCGGGTTCGACCTCGTCGTAGAAGCCATCTATGAGAATATGCTTCTGGTCGGGGGTGAACATGCTCGCCAGTGCGTGGGTCAGCCGCCACGCCGGGTTGCCGTACCAGACCGCATTCGAGCCGTGGACGGCGCGGGTCGTCGGGCCGCCCCAGTCGCCGCCGCGTGCGGTGAACTCCATAAACAGGATGCCCTTGACACCGAGATACGACACCACCTTGCCCGTCAAATCCTGTGACAGAAATGCGAAGAAGGCGCAGTCTGCCTGCAACCGGGCGCGGTTCTCGCGTACGAAGTCCGGCAGATGGACCGACCCCATCTCTTCTTCGCCCTCGACCATGAAGATGACATTCATCGGCAGCGTGCCGGTAGTTTGCTTGATCGCTTCGAGCGCGAGCAGCGTATTGACGAGTGGCCCTTTCTGGTTCATTACGCCCCGGTTGACGAGGCATTCCCCCAGTTCCGGTGCCCACGGCAATGTGGCAATTTCGCCGCCGAACGGGTCGGAGACGATCCATTGTTCGCCAAGCACGGGCTGCACATCGTACATGCCGTAGAGCAAGATCGTGCGCGGCGCACCGACATCAATACGCCCATAGACCACAGGCCAACCTGCCGTCGGGACGATCTCACCCGTGCCGCCCAGCCGCTCGATCCACCCGACGAGCATCGCGGCGCATTCCGCCATCCCCGTGCCATCAGCGGAGATGGACGGCTGCCGCACGAATTGCCGCACATCCTCCAGATGCTGCGCCCAATGTTCCTCGATATACGCCCGCACGCCCTCAGTTGCTGCTGTCATTGTTGCACCTCGCATCTCGCGCATTGCTCGCTCGCCAGTGTTCATCGGGAACGGAGTGTAGCACACGGTGCGGCGTGGTTTCCCCGCAATACTCGTAGTGTCCGTACATCTTGCATCATCTGTTACACTCCATAACTGTAGGTTTATTGATGTGTGTATTTTGCGTAGAACACGAGGTATGGCGCAATGCAGAGCCGATTTCGTCGTCTTTTCCCGGTATGGGTCGCACTCTGCGCGGTGCTGGCGTCGCTCGTGCCGATGTACGGGGTCGGGGCAGGTAACGCTTTTGCGGACACCGCGTTCGCCCGCGTCTGGGGGCGCACCGATGGCCCCGTTGCGGCGCGAACGACAACGCGCACCTTCCTCTGGGGTCCCGCGCCCATCGGCGAGGGAATACAGGAGAAGTACGCACAGTCCCCCGGCGGCACGCGCCTCGTGCAGTATTTCGACAAGAGCCGCATGGAGATCACGAACCCGTCCGGCGATGCGGCGGGACCCTTCTACGTCACGAATGGGCTGCTCGTGACCGAACTTATGACGGGGAAAATCCAGATCAGCAACGACCCGAAAGAGGTCGAACTGCGTGACCCCGCCGTGATCAACGTCGCGGGGGACGCCGCCGACACAAACGCCCCGACCTACCAGACGCTGGCGCGGCTGCGCGACCTCCCCGCCCGCAGCGAAGGCGCAGCGGTGCGCGAGAGTGTGGATCGTAGCGGCGCGGTCACGCCCGGTGGGGGCGATAGCGTTACCGCCTCGGTGCTGGTGCCGGAGACACGACATGCGGTCGCGTCGGTCTTCTGGTCGTTTATGAACAGCAGCGGCATCATTGGGGACGGTACCGGCGGCACGCAGATGGGCAACCTCTTTCCGAACCCCTTCTTTGCGACGGGCTTTCCCGTGACGGAAGCATACTGGACGACGGTACGCGTCGGCGGAGCGTCGAAGCAAGTGCTCATTCAGGGGTTCGAGCGGCGCGTGCTGACCTACACGCCCGATAACCCGCCCGGTTTCACCGTGGAGGCAGGCAATGTGGGGCAGCATTACTACCAGTGGCGGTATCAGAGCCGTCCGGCGGTAATCGTGGACCCGTCGGTATCTCCCGGGCCGATTCAGCCCGTCACGCTGCTGATGGGCAAGTATAATCTCGTGCCGTCCGACTTGCCCGAACGGTTCGGTTTCCGTTTCGACGGCGAAATTACGAATGCATTCCTTGCGAAAAACGCGAACGACCCCGCCTACGCCAACTATCTGACGCAGTGGCAACGCATGACGGGCTACCGCCGCACATTCACCCGCGCCGAACAGGAGAGCCAGACTTCCACTATCCAGAGCATTGTGTCGGTTTACCGCACGCGGGACGGGGCGCAGGCGGCAATCCTCTACGACCGCGACCGGCTGCGGAGTATGCCAAATATCACGATACTGGACGGGCCGTACGGCACCTATTCGTATCTCAAAACCGACACGAGCAACGGCGTGACGATCTATTCCGTCCACTGGGCGCAGGGCAATGTGTTGTCCAGCATCGAAGTCGTCGCCGCGCCCAACAGCGGTCTGAAGATGAACGAAGCCCGCGAACTCGCGCAGGAGCAATTCCGCCGCCTCAACCTCGATATTCCCTGAATATGTCTCTCTAGCAGGGAAACGAGAGCCATATGCAGATGCCAGATACCCATACGCGACCAATTCCAGTGTGATGGTATGATGCACGCGGCATTTCGCCACCGTCCTGTCCCCGCCGCGATCACCGCGCTACGATGGAGTAACCGCGAATGCTCGAACGACTTGCCCGCACCGCAGTGCAAAATTTCGATCCTTATGCGTGGGAATTGTCCACCGATGCAGTTGCCGCCAAGCACGGGCTGCGCCCCGCCGACGTGGTACGCTTCGATCTCAACACCTCCCCCTTTCCACCCGCAGCGTGGGACACCGCGATGGACGCCGCCCGCATCGCAGGGCAACCAAACGAGTATTTCGATACCAGTTACGCCGAATTGCTCGATCTGTTCGGGGCATACTGCGGCGTGCCGACCGACCATCTCGTGATCGGTGCGGGCGCGGACGAAATCCTCGACATCATCGGCAAGACCTTTCTGGACAACGGCGACGCGGCGGTCATCTCCGTGCCGACCTATTCGATGTATGCCATTATCACCGCGCAAATGGGCGGCACGATACGCACCGTGCCGCTCGGCACAAACTTCGTGCAGGATGTTGACGGCCTGCTCGCGGCAGCGGTGGGCGCGAAGATCATCTGGCACTGCAACCCAAACAGCCCCACCGGCAATGCCACCGACCCCGCCGCGTTGGAACGTTTGGTGCGGGATGCACCCTGTATCGTCGTCGTGGACGAGGCGTATACCGAGTTTCTCGGTTGGTCCGCCGTGCCACTGATCGCCAAATACCCCAATCTCGTTGTCGTGCGGACGATGTCGAAGGCGTTCGGTATGGCGGGGATGCGTCTTGCGTGCGGGGTCGCGCAGCCCGCCGCGATTGATCTGATGCATCGCGTGCGCCCACCGAACAGCGTCTCCCGCGTCACAGCGGGGGTTGCCGCCGCCGCGCTGCGCGACATCCCCGCGATGCGGGCGGGCGTAGATGCACTGATCGAGCAGCGGGAACCGTTCGCACGCGCCATTCGCGCCCTCGGTGCGACAGTCTATCCGTCCGAAACAAATTTCCTGCTCACCGCGTGGGGTAGCCCCGCGACGGCGCAGGCAGTGTACGACTGGCTGGAGGAGCGCGGGTTTGTTGTCCGCAATTTCTCGCACCATCCGCTCCTGCCGGGGCATCTCCGCATTACCGTCCGCACGCCGGAGGAGAACGCCCGCTTCCTTGCCGCCCTCCGCGCATGGCGCGACGCCCACCCGGAAGATTGAGAGACCGGTAAACCGCGAAGGATGCGGAGAGAACTACATGAAAAGATGTCGAATCTTCGCTGCGTTTCTTCTTTCGCTCGGTGTTCTTTGCTCCTTTGCGGTTCACATCCCTTCCTCCCGTGCGGCGGGGGTGGTGTTCGGTGCGCCCGCGTTCGGGGCGGCGTGGGCGCAAACGGATGAAGCAGTCGCATCCGGCGCGGCGCGGCGCGGGTTCGTCTGGGGCGCAATGCCGACCACCAATGCGCTGATGGAGCCATACCGCGAAGCACCGGGTGGGCAACGACTCGTGCAGTATTTCGACAAAGCACGCATGGAACTCGGCGCAGACGGGTCCGTAACCACCGGTCTGCTCGTGCGCGAACTCATCACGGGGCGTATCCAGACGGGCGACACCACTGCCGACACCCGCGCAACTGGCTCCATGATCCCCTGCGCGGGGGACGCCACCAACACCTTCCCCACCTACGCGCAGCTACGCGACCGCCTCGACCGACCGCAGACCGACGCGACCGGGCGGTTCGTCACCGAGACGCTTACCCCTACGGCGGGTGATACGCTCGCCGCAACGCCGGACGGCAAAACCGACGCTGCCGCCGACCCGAACGCCGCCCTTGTGCAGTTCGTCCCCGAAACCGGGCAGACCATTCCCCGTGCGTTTTGGTCGTTCTTCGCGTCGCCTGCCAACGGAGACGCGCCGCTGTTCGATTGGCGGCGCGTCGTCGGGCTGCCGCTTGCGCCCGCATTCTGGGCGACAGTTATTGTGGGCGGGGTGCCGAAACAGGTGCTCATCCAGCCCTTCGAGCGGCGCGTGCTCACCTATACACCGACAAATGCCGCCGGTTTCACCGTCGAGATGGGCAATGTCGGGCAACACTATTTCCGCTATCGCTACCTCGGCGCGGACGCCACGCTGCAACCCGCGCAGCCAACTGTTGCCACTACGAAGACGCTCAAACCGACCGCCGCACCGACAATCACTAACGCGAACGGCGTCCACATCGCCCATATAGCCGCGAAAGCCGCGAATCTCGCGGACGAGACCGCCACAATCCGCAACGACGGGCTGACTACCACCGACCTCACCCGCTGGACCCTCAGCGACAGCGGGCGCAATGTGTTCATCTTCCCCGCGCTCACGCTCCCGCCCGGTGGAATCGTTGTCGTCCACAGCGGGCGCGGCACCACACCCGGCACCGATCTGTACTGGAACAAAAATGTCGGCGTCTGGCGCGACACCGGCGACACCGCCACCCTGCGCGATGCAGCAGGCACAGTCGTCAGCACATATACCTACCCCTGACCCCGATAGGGTATGGTGGATAGCCGAAAGCTCTACCCGCCATGTCACAGGCAATCGGCAAATCCGGCAGGATGCGTAAGGTCAGGCGGGTTGTTTGGGCGTGAACACGGCGCGAATCAGGGCGGGAACATTGGTAGTAATTCCCGCGACACCGCGCCCCGCCAGCACCGAGGCGCGGCGCGGGTCGTCGAGCGTCCACACATAGACCGGATACCCCGCACGGGTCGCGTGGGCGATGAAGCGCGGCGTCGTCGTGTGATGCCATGTATGGAGAGCAGTGCAGCCGAGTTCCGACGCATCACGCAGCGTGGCATCAGTGCCGTGAACGGCGAGACACCAGCGCGGGATGTCCGGCAACCCCTCCTGTAGTGCCGCGAGAATATCGCGCGAAAACGAACTAAAGACGATACCGCGTGTATCCTCCCCGATTGTCTGCGCCAGAAGCGGAATCGGGATCGCCTCTTTGAGTTCGAGATTGATGAGCGGCACGACGCCGCGCACCACTGCCAGCATCGCGGAGAGCGTCGGCACTCCGTAGCCTGCAAGCTCAATGGCGGTCATTTCCCGAATTGCACGCGGCACATCGTGTGTGCGCTTCAGGGTGTCATCGTGCGACAAGACGACGACACCGTCCGCACTGACACGCAAATCGCACTCGACGCCATCTGCCTGCTGCACGATCGCAAGGCGAAATGCGGAGAGCGAATTTTCCGGGGAATCGCTCGATGCGCCCCGGTGCGCGATGATCTTCGGTATACTTGTATGCAACACACGTTTCATACGAACGACAATACACATGTTTTGATCAGCTGTAAAGGTGACCGCAATACACACATTACTTTTTTGCACCGCAAATCATCGGACATAGTCTGTATCTGCATGGGCATCAGAGAGAGGGAATATACGACAGTAGGAAGTGTTCGCACTGGCAATGGACTTGCAGTATACGCAAGCCAGAGAGGTGCGATGCACCGAAAGGAGTACTATTCATGGTGAATGCAAATAAGGGTCTGCTCATCAGTGCCGCAGCCGGTATCGGAGCCGCTGCTGCGCTCGCAGGTGCGAATGCTGCGCTTGCTGCCGCAACTTCTCCGCTCTGGCCGGTACTACCGGGCGAAGAAAAACGCTACTCGTGGCGTGACGGCGAGATCGGCTACGCGGTGCGCGGCGACGGCCCCCCGATGTTGCTGCTACACGGCATCTATGCCACCTCATGCGGGTTCGAGATGCGGCGTGTGTTTGCGTCGTTCGCGGAGACGCATCGCGTATTCTGCCCCGATCTGCTCGGCTTCGGGCTGTCCGACCGCCCCGCGATGGACTATACCCCCGCCACGTACATGCAACTCATCCGCGATTTCGTGCAGGATGTCATCGGTGGGCAGTGCGTTGTTGTTGCGAGTAGCCTGACCGCCGCCTATGTTATCCAGTTGGCGTACGATTATCCGTCGCTCTTTTCCCGTCTCATCCTCTCCTGCCCCACCGGTATCAAGCAACTTGCCAACACCGCGCCGAGCAAACTGAAAGACGGGATCAACGGGTATATTACATCGCCCATCTTCGGGGAAGCAGCCTTCAATACCCTCGCGTCGAAACCGAGCCTGCGGTATTTCCTCGAAAATCAGAGTTACTACGACAAAACAGTCGTGACAGATGAGATGGTCGAATACTACTATGCATCGGCGCACCAACCAAACGCACGGTACGCACCCGCCGCGTTCGTCTCGCAGCAACTGTCGTGGCCAGCGCAGCACGCATTTGCGAGTCTTTCGCAGCCGGTGATGGTTGTATGGGGCGCGAACGCGGCGATTTCGCCCGTGTCGAATGCCGACGATTTCCGCCGCACGAACCCCGCCGCGTGGATCGAAATCTTCGATCAGTGTGGCGCATTGCCACATGACGAACGCGCCGCCGATTTCGTCCGCGTCGTGTCGGGCTGGCTCACACTTCCCGATGCACAGGCAAAGATGCAAGCATCCGCCACTCAACAGATGTAGAGACTGAGACAAAGAAGCGGCACGCATCGGTAGCCCGATCCTCTGTTTTCTCGCCTTGCATCACGCCGCTTGCACCCGTATACTCTGCGGTGCGTCGAGACGGCGTACCGACGCGGAAGGAAAGCGACAGAGGCATGGCGGCGAACACACCGAAAGCACCGAAAACAACGACGACGAAAACCCCGGCGGCAACGAGCGGGCAACAACCACCGCGCCCGGTCAGCAGCACCGGCAGCGGCAATCGGAAGCCGCCCACGATTAACCGGGCGCAGATCAAGGCGATGGAATCGCGGGCGGCGAGTACCGCCCGCGCTACCGCCCTCTCTCGTGGCGAAGACATCGAAGAAACCGCCGCGCCGCGTACCACGACCGCACCCACGGCTACGACGAACCGCACAACGCGCACCGGCACGCGCCTCCTACCGAACCGTCGTGGCACGCCCGTTGCCAACGCCGCCGAACTCAGCATCGGTCAGGAGATGGCATACCAGCGGCGCGATCTCTATCGGATGCTCGTGATTGCCGCGCTTGTAATCGTCATTGACATTATCCTGTCGTTCGTGCT
>JBBRMX010000174.1:0-7747 GCA_038230615.1 Thermomicrobiales bacterium
TGCCTGCACCTGCAGGACGGGCGGGCGGGTCGTCTCCCTCGGACGGCGGTCGAGTGCGCCACCCCGATTCGCGTGTTTTGTATACCACCGTATCGCCATCCGCAATGCGTAGGCGCGGTGGAATTGCGCGGCTGAATCCGCCGTGCAGGTTTTCTAGTGCATCATCGAGATAGTGCGTCGCCATTGTCCGTTACCTCCGCAATGCCCCGCCGACCCGCACCATCTCGCCCGTCGCGGCGGCGAGGCGCACTTTTTCCAGCACTGGCAGCGTCCAGCGGGCATCGAGCAGCCCTTGCGCCATCGGTGTACCGTCCCGCACCGCGGAGACAAATGCCTCCGCAATCGCGGCGGCGGGCGTGGGGAGCCAGTTCGTCTGCGCGATGCCGGAACCATTCGTTATCGTCACGGTCTGGTTCGTCGGCACGGCGCGGAGGATGGCGTCCCAGCCGAGCAACTCGAAAACGAGTTCTTCCGCTTGCGGGTGGGTATCCGGCAGCGACCGCGCAACTTCCAGTGTCGCCACAAGCCCGCTGGCAAAGCGTACGAGCATGATGGCGGCATCGGCGGCGTGGTCGTTGTCGCCGCACTCGGTCGCACCGAACAATCGTTCCGCCATCACCTGCACACGCTCGATTTCGCTGCCCGCGCACCACCATGCGGCATCAATCAGCGGCAGCGCGAGATCGGTCCAGATGTCGCCCGCCACCGCCCGCGTTGTGCGGGACGCGCCCCAGATCGCGGAATATGTCCCCACGCTGCGCCGCCGTGCGTGCAACGTATGCAACGGCGACCAATAGCGCAACGGGTTCGGCACGAAGACCGGTACGCCTGCCTCGGTCGCCGCGAGAATCAGCCCGTCCAGTGTCGAAAGATCGCCCGTGACAGGCAGCGGGCAGCAGGTCGGGATGCCGCGCCCGACTGCCGCCGCCACGAATGCCGCCCGCTCCGGCGTCGCGGTTGCGACGATGAGGGCGTCCAGCGGCACCGCACCGAGCGCATCAGGCGCAACACCAAAGAGCGGCACCGCCTCCACATCCGCGACTCGTTGCTCCAATGCATCGAAGTATTGCCCCGCCCCCGCCCCCGCGCCGACGACCCCGACGCGCAACGGCGGGCGTTGTTCCGTGCTGCTCATGCGGTGCCTCCTGTTGCGCTATCGTCCACGAGGTAGAAATCGGGCGAGATGCGAGCGACTTGCCCCCGGCTGCTCGACCACGCCGCCGCGACCGCGAGCAATACCGCTTGTCGCGCTTCCTCCGGCGGCACCCAGAGGGGCGCATCGTGCGCGATGTGATCGAGCAGGTTCGCCAGTTCGTCCACATAGGCGGTGCCGATATGCAGCAATGCATCGAAGTTCAGTGGCTCCGCCGTGCCTGCCTCGGTGTATTCGCGGTACGTGTTCATCTGGGCATCGTCAGCGCGAATTGTCCCCTCGGAGCCGAAGATTTCCAGATGGTGATAGAGCGGATAGCCGTGCGGCAGGTTCGTGACGACCTCCGATGCCGCCAGTGCGCCATTGGAAAAGCGCATCTGGATGCTGATATAGTCCGGTACATCGCTGTCGGGCGAGACGGCGCGGCTCTCGGCATAGACGCTCGTTACCTCGTCCCCCACGAACCAGCGCAGCAAATCTACTTCGTGGATGGCGTTGAGCATCACCGCGCCGAGTGAGTAGGCGGGGTCTTGCATCCATGTCCGGGTGCCGTCCGGCGACCATGCGCCGCTCGATAGCGACAGCCCGCGATACATGGCGCGGGGGCGGCGTTCGTTCTCGCGGGCGAGGCGCACCTGCCCGATCTCGCCCCGGTCTATCGCGTGGCGTACCGCGAGATAGCGCGGTGTAAAGCGGCGGCTATGCCCAACCATGAACCGCACTCCCGCCGCCCGCGTCGCCACGAGCATCCGGTCCGCCTCCTCTACCGTTGGTGCCATTGGCTTCTCGCAGAGGATATGTTTGCCCGCCGCTGCTGCCGCCTCAACTTGCTCCGCATGGAGAAACTCCGGCGTTGCGATAACGACGACATCCACATCCGGGCGGGCGAGCAGGGCGTGATAATCGGTGTACGCTGCCCCCGCCCCCCATGTACGAGCGACATGATCCGCCGCCTCTTGACGCACATCTGCGACGGCAACGAGGCGCACGCGATCACGCAGATGTGCGATGGCGGGCAAATGGGCACTTTGCGCGATAGTGCCGCACCCGATTACTCCGATTCCAAACCGTTGCGCCACGGCACTCCCCTTTTCTTCTTGTCCGCCTGCGACCTTTCCGTGCACATATGCTAGCCGAGAGCGGCGGGATGGGCAAACACACTCGCCTACATCGGGAAAGATTACGGGAGATCAAGGGTATGGAGCATCGCCAGCGTCTCGTTCACATGCTTTGGAATGTCGAGCTGCGATGAGAAGACATACCGGACGATCCCCGTGCGGTCAATAAGATACGTGACCCGACCGGGCAAAATACCGAGCGTGCGCTCCACGCCATACGATGCACGCACTGCGCCGCCCCGGTCGCTCAGGAGCAGGAACGGCAGGCGATACTTCCCGGCGAATTTCGCGTGCGACGCGACGGAATCGGAACTGATACCGATCACCTCCGCACCCGCCGCCGCAAACACATCGTGGCTGTCGCGGAAGGCACAGACTTCGGTAGTGCAGCCGGACGAATCGTCTTTCGGGTAGAAAAAGAGGACAACCGCCCGCTCACCGATACGATCTGCGAGATGGACGATATCGCCGGATTGCGACGGGAGCGCGAAATCGGGCGCGGGGTCTCCCACGGATACGCGGTAGTTAGCAGAAGAAGATGGCATCGTGGTTTCCTTTGGTTGTGTCGTTGGTTGCGCGGTGCTGGTGGCGGCAGTTGTTACGGTTATCCGCGCTGGCGCAGTTTGTTTTCGGATCGCAGCCACATGGTGCTGCACGCGACGACCCAGACGGCATTCGGGAAGATCGCCGGCACCGTATTGCCCGTCGAAAAGAGCGCGGCGGTAATCATCCCCCCACCAATCAGTTCCGCGG
This sequence comes from Thermomicrobiales bacterium, assembly GCA_038230615.1. Taxonomy (GTDB): domain Bacteria; phylum Chloroflexota; class Chloroflexia; order Thermomicrobiales; family JALYUS01; genus JBBRMX01. Next base: position 3,025 of record JBBRMX010000174.1, read on the forward strand.
TGAGCGCAGCACGCGCCGGGATGCCGAGCACTGGCATGTTCCCCGCCGGGTCGCGCAGCAGCGGCACAATCGCCAAGAGCGGCGGCACCGCGATCACCAACCCGATCACCTGTGTCACTAAGGCTGCCCGATTCATCGTGTGTCCCCGTTTCGTTTCGTATCCGTTCGCCGGTGGTTTCGTATGCATCTCCGCATCGCAACGCCCGCAGTGCGGTTCCATTCCTGCATATTCCGTGCGGCATCTCGCACGCGGCGCGGGTTGCATGTACGATGACGGACGAGAACGAACGCTGGCGATGTCAGAGAGGAGACCCGATGCAAGCCCTCGCACTCAACCCGATTGTGGACACGCACATGCACGTGTGGAAGATAGATCCGCCTCGCTACACGCTGGAACAGACCTTGCCCGATGTGCCCTTGCCGACGACTGAAGCCCCTATTGAGGAGGTTTTCGCGGATCAGGCGCGGTATGGGGTCACGCATGTGGTTCTCGTACAGCCAAGTACAGCGGGATGGAACAATACATACGTCGTAGAATGCGCGAAGGCGTATCCACGCACTGTCGCGGCACACGGGCTGATCAACCCACAGAGCCGCGACAATGCTGCCGACCTGCGCCGCTGGATGGCGGAAGGTATGGCGGGGTTTCGGCTCAATCTGGTGCGTGATGCCGACCCGGTATGGGTCAATGCGCCGCGCAATTATCCGCTCTGGGAAGCAGCGCAGGAACTCGGCGCGGTGGTCAACGTCCAGATGCACCCCCATCAGGCGGGGCGTCTCTACGAGGCGGCACATCGCTTCCCCGGCGTGCGCATCATCGTGGATCATCTCGGCAAGCCGGATGTCTCCGAGGCACCGCCGTATGCTAGTTATCAATCCGTGCTGAAACTGGCGGAGTTGCCCAATACGTACGTCAAAGTGTCGGAGTTGCGCCTTGCCTCGCGCACGCACCAATACCCGTACCGCGATGTTTTCCCGTGGGTGAAGATGCTTTACGACACCTTCGGGGCGAACCGTCTCTTGTGGGGGACGGGGTATCCCGGCACACACCGCCCGCTGCCGCTCGATATGGAACTCGCCATCATCCGCGAACACCTGCCGTTCCCGCTCGAAGACGACAAAGAATGGATTCTCGGCCGCACCGCGATGACGATCTGGAATTTCGCGCCATAGCGATGGGCGATGGAGTGCGTGGGCGAATGAGCGAGGAGGTGCAAAGGTGGCGGACGCGGGCAAACTGGCGGGGAAATGGGCATTAGTCACCGGGAGCACGAAAGGGCTTGGACAGTCCACTGCGGAGGGGCTCGCAGACGAGGGCGCGAATATCGTCGTCCACGGCGCGGAAGAAGAACTGATCGCCCCTGCCGTGGACGCAATGCGCGGGCGCGGCGTCGAGGCGTGGGGTATGGCGGCAGACCTCGGACAACCGGCAGAGGTCACGCGGCTTGCCGGGGCAGTGCTGGCGCGGGTGCCGCATCTCGATCTGCTCATCAACAATGCGGGCGGGTCGCGTGGCGGCAGGCGTTCGTTCTGGGAGATCACGCCGGAGGATGCCGCGTATACGATGCAGGTGAATTGGGGCGCCACCTTCGCGCTTTCGCAGCAGGTGGCGCGGCATATGATGGCGCGAGGCATCCGGGGGCGCATCGTCAACATCTCCACCATCGGGGCGCACTATAATCACCGCGACGCGCTCGTCTACAACGCATCAAAGGCGGCAATCGAAGCGACGACGCGCAACATGGCGTACGAACTCGGCCCGCACGGGATTTCGGTGAACTGCGTCGCCCCCGGCATGAGGACTATTCGCCCCGGCGCGGTGCGCGATGAGGAGCGCGAACGCGAACAGGCGGCGCAGTGGATACCGCTCGGCCGGGTCGGGCGCGGTGAGGACATCGCAGCGGCGGTGCGGTTCTTCTGCCTGCCGGAGAGCGAGTATGTGACCGGGCAGACACTGCTCGTCACGGGCGGCTACGCAATGCACCTCTCCGGCGATTAAGACGAGCAAATCCCCTACGGGGCGAATGCCGCCGTTCGCAACATCGCGGCGGCGCGAGCGGCGAAGGGTGCGCCGGATGCCTCGGCGGCGGCAGCGGTCTTCTCGTGGTCATAGACAACGCGGCGGCGGCGCACAACCCATTCTTCGCCGTCCCATGTCACGAGGGCATACGCAGCGCGATGGTCGCCATCGAACGGAAACCCGACCGCCCCGATAGACGCCACCCGCTGCCCACCGATGTTGCCCGCCGAGAAGTAGTGAATATGCCCATACAGCACGAGGTTCGCACGGGCATCACCGAGCAGCCGTTTCGCGTCCGCTTCGGGCGTAACGGTCTGCATCGCCGGGTTGTACGGGTTCGGCTCGGTGAGCAGCACCGCATTCACATCGGTAGGCGTCGCGTGGACAATAAGTAAGTTATCGCGGGGCTGTTCGCCGTCCGGCGGCACGATGTAGTGGCTGAACGGCAGCGACGCAAGATACGCCACGCCATCTGCGCCGATCTTGTTCCGCACCCATTCCACGCCCGCCCGCATATCCGGCGGCAATGCGCCACCGTGCGCGTCCGTATCCAACACCGCCGCATCGGTGTTGCCGTAGATCGTCGGGGCGTAGGTTTGCTGCACGAGCGCGAGGGCATCCGCGGGGCGCGGGCCATTCAGCACGAGGTCTCCCGCGATGACAGTCGCGTCGTGCGGTTGCGTGGCAAGATCGTCGAGCACGGCTTCGAGCGCGTCCGCATTGCCGTGGATGTCGCATAGCACCGCGACGGTGTACTGCATGGTCATCGCAAAGCCCCCTTGTTGCCATATCTATTACCGGTAGATTCTGCCGGTAGATTGTGCTGGTATGATACGATTGCCGTCGCAGTATACCCCGTTCGCCGTCGCTGGAGGATTACGACGCGCCCACTATCTTCCCCTTCTCCCATCGCACCGCTTGTTGCCGCGCCCCCCGCATCCGCCGACCGTATCGGGCGCGTGCCGGTGCGGACGCTCTTTTTTGCGGTCTTCGCGGCAATCGCGGTGTTGTACCTCGTCTCGCCGCGCCTCATCAGCAGGCGATACGGCGATATTATCGTTGGTGACGCAATTTTTTACTATGTCTACGAGCGTAGCGCGATCCTCGACCACGATCTTGACTTCACGAACGATTATGCGGGCTTCGACCGCGCCCATGCGAAGGGCGACCCGAAAGCCGTTGGCGGCGCGACGACCGACATCGGCAGACCGCTCAATCAGTTTCCCATCGGTCCTGCGCTGTTCGGTGCGCCGTTTTTCGTGGTAGCGCACGGGCTGGCGCAGGGATTGAGCGCGGCGGGCATCCGGGCGGGGACGGACGGCTTCGGATATCTCGAACAGGGATCGTTCGGGGTAGCGGGGGTAGTGGCATCGGGGCTGGCGGCATGGTGCTGCTACCGTGTCGGGCGGCATTTCTTCGGTGTTGGTGCTGCGCTCGGCGCGGTACTGACGGTATGGGGAGGCGGGAGTATGTTGTACTACACCCTCGCTTCCCCGACGTATTCGCATACCTTCGACGCCGCCGCCGTCAGCCTCTGGTTCGCCTACTGGGTGATCGGCAAACCCACGATGCCGCGTGCGTGGGCGATATTCGGTGCGCTGGCAGGTGCAGTGACTCTGATGCGCTGGCAGGAGGCGGGCGTGATGCTGCTACCGCTCGCCGTCCTCGCGTGGGACGCGGCGCGGGCGCGGCGGCTGACGGGGCAGGCGATAGGGTGCGCCCTGTGCTATTGCGCGGGCGCGGTGGTGATCTTCGCACCACAGATGGCGGCATGGTGGGTCAATTTCGGCAGTCTGATCGCCGTGCCGCAGGGGACGGAGTTTTTCAATCTCGCGCAGCCGGGGCTGGCGCAGGTACTCTTTTCGACGCGCCACGGGTTAGTGGTCTGGACACCGGGCGTGCTCGTCGGGCTAGTGGGGTTGCTTCCGCTCCGGCAGCGTGCGCCGCGCTGGGCGGCAATGGGGCTGGCGGCATTTTTGCTACTCTGGTATATCAATGGAACGGTGCAGGATTGGTGGGGGGGCGAAGCATTCGGGGCGCGGCGGTTTCTCTCGCTCGTGCCGTTCCTCACTCTCGGCACTGCCGCTGCGCTCCACTGGCTACAAGCGCGCGGCGCGAGCGTGGCGGCAATTGTGCTGGTACTAGTGCTGGTGGTGATGAACACCCTGTTCGTCGGGCAATATGTCGCGTTTCTGCATGGCTACGCACACATTGCGACCTATCCGACGGCGCGACAACTGTTGCTCGACCGCTTTACTGTGCCATTTCGATATGTGACCCATCTTTGGAGGTTGCCGTGAGCATCGTTGTCCGTCGCGCCGCCGCATCGGATTACGCTGCAATTCTCCCACTGGCAAATGCAGTCCATGCGATCCACGCGGCAGCATTGCCGGCAGTATTCCGCCCATCCGAGACCGCTATCACGGAATCGTACTATCTCTACGCCCTGCGCGACCGCGCCACCGCATTCTTCGTTGCGGACGATGCCGGGGAAATCGTCGGCTATTTGATGATGACGGTCGCAAATGCGCCCACATACGAGGTGATGATGCCGGGTCGCATCGCCAAAGTCGAGCAGATCGCGGTAGCGGAAGCACGGCGCAACGCGGGCATCGGACACGCCCTGATGGACGCCGCCACAGAATGGGCGAAGGAAAACGCCGCTACAGATTTACAACTGAGTGTATACGATTTCAACACCCA
>JBBRMX010000175.1:0-7702 GCA_038230615.1 Thermomicrobiales bacterium
CAGGTAGTCAAAGAACTGGTGGCGCACGGGTATGAGGTCGTTGCCAGCGATGTGGCGAAGCCGCCGTCCGATTTGCCAAAGGGCGTCTTGTATGTCGAAGGAGACATGACGAACCCCGATCATGCCGTCGGGGTGCTGACGTATCGTGGCAAGAAGCCGGACGCCGTGCTGCACCTCGCCGCGATCCCCTCGCCAACTTCGCATACATTTCCGGTGGTGTACGCGACGAATGTGCTCAGCATCTACAATGTTGCGGAGGCGGTTGCAACCCTCGGCATCCCGAAAATGATCGAGACGAGCAGCATCAACTGGCTTGGAATGGACTTCCGTGTCCACGAATGGTGGCCGTCGTACCTGCCGGTGGACGAACTCCACCCCGCGCAGGCACAAGACCCGTATGCGCTCTCGAAATACGTCGGTGAACAAACGATGGAGATGATTCGCAACCGTTGCGGCACCGAAGTCATCTCGATCCGTCCGCCGTACGTCGTCTTCGATGGTTGGTGGCCGGGGGTGATCGAGCGTATCAAAAAAGACCCGCTCTCGTTCGCATCCGGGCTGTGGGCATATATTGATGTACGAGACCTCGCCGTTGCGTATCGCATGGCGTTGGAAACACACGTCAATCTGCATGAATCGTTCTTTATCGTCGCGGACGACGCCCTCGCCGAACGCCCCGTTGCGGACTTGGCGAAGCAAGTTTCGAAAGAACTGGGTGAACGGGCGAAGTCGCTCACCGGCACCCAACCCGGCGTGGACAACGGCAAAGCGAAACGAATGCTCGGCTGGCAACCACAAATCTCGTGGCACGATATGGCATAAAGACCGTTTCCCGCCAGCAGTACAAGAACAGAAGGGAAAAATCAGCGATGACACTCGATTTCGGGCTGTTGATCCACTCGACACCGCGCGGTGGCACCGTCCCCGCGATGCTGGCGACGAACGAAAAACTCCTTGCCCGCGCGATAGAACACAATTTCTCCGCGTGGTTCGTGGATCATTTTCAGTTTGGCGACGGACCACTTTTAGAGTGCCTTGCGATGCTGGCGCACACCGCAGGGCGGTTCCCGACCCTGCGAACAGGGACGCTCGTACTCGGTCAGGGGTACCGCAACCCTGCGCTGACGGCGAAAATTGCCAGCACTCTGCAATTTCTTACGGGCGGGCGGTTCACGCTCGGTATCGGCGCGGGCTGGAAAGAGGACGAATATCGCTCCTACGGCTATCCTTACCCACCCGCCAAGCAGCGTATCGCGGAATTGGAAGAAGCGATCCAGATCATCCGCGCCCTCTGGATGGACGCCCCCGCGAGTTTCTCCGGCGACTATTACTCCGTCACCAATGCCTACAACGAGCCGCGACCCGACCCCGCCCCGATCTTGATGATCGGCGGAGCAGGGGAGCAACATACCCTGCGTGTCGTGGCGAAGTATGCCGACTGGTGGAACGCCGACTACTACACGCCCGACGATTATGCCCACAAACTCGATGTGCTCCACGGCTATTGCCGCGAGATCGGACGCGATCACGCAACTCTCACGCCGACCTACTACGCAGGTGTCAGCCTCTCCTACAATCCCGCCGAGATCATCGCCCGCCCGCCTATCCAGTACCGCCCCAATATGTACACCCTCCACGGCACGCCGGACGAAGTAACCGCCCAGATGGAACAGTTCGCCGCTATCGGCGTGCAACTGATGCAGCTCAACTTCCTCGATTACCCCCGCACGACGGGCATGGACCTCTTCTTTTCCGAAGTTTTTCCCCGCTTCAAGGGAAAATAACCGCGACGCGAAAGACGCAAAGAACACATAAGAAGTGGTTCTTTTGCGTCTTCTGCGCTCTCTGAGTCGCTGCGGATCAACCGTTCGGCAATGCGGCGAGAAGCCGGTCAATGTCTGCCGGTGTGTTGAAAAGATGGGGCGACACGCGGATACCGAGCGGGCGCAGCGCGACGATGATTCCCTGCCGGTCGAGCGCATCCACAAGGGCGGCGTCATGGTCGCGGCTACCGAGTGTAAACACAGTGATCGCGGAGCGGTGCGCGGCGTCCGGTGCGCTCACTACCCGCACGGCGCGGTTCCGCCCTAATCCGTCTCGCAGGTGGTCGGTGAGTGTGTGGCTGTGCGCTGCGATGTTCGCAACGCCCACCTCCTCGATCAGCGAGAGCGACGCGGCGAGAGCGTGCAGATTGATGCGCGTGGAGCCGCCCGCCGCGTATCGTGCCGCCCCCGGTTGCCAGTCGAGTGGCCCTGTGAACGATTGCGGGTAGCCCACGTACGAACTGTTTGCCACATACGTAGGGGTGATCTGTTCCAGCGCATCCGGCGCGACATAGAGCATCCCGACGCCAAACCCCGCCACCAGCCACTTGTATGCATGAACCGAGAGGGCGGAGATCTTCGCCGCTCGCACATCGAACTGCTGCGCTCCAACCAGTTGCACAGCATCCACGACAAACAGGCACCCGTGCGCGGCGCATCGCGCACCCAGCACTTCCAGATCAACCCGCCATCCGGTATCCCACCGGATGGCGCTGCACGCGACGGCGCGGGTGCGATGGTCGGTCGCCGCCATGATCTCATCCACCGTCGGCCCGACGCCCGCATACGGCACGAAACGCACCTCGACGCCCCGCTCCCGCAAGTTGAAAAAGGCATACGAGAGGGCGGGATAATCGTTCGCAGGCACGACAACATTATCGCCGGGACGCCACGCGATGCCCTGCGCGACGATATTCATGCCGTGCGTCGTGTTCGCCGTCCAAACCACGTCGCCCTCGTCTGCGCCGATCATGCGGGCGAGCGCAGCGCGGGCGCGAGTGCTCGCCGTGTCGGTCGTCGGCTCGGTACGGGCGCGGTCGGTGCCGGGATATTGCGACTGCGCCGCTGCACGCGCCATCGCCTGTACCGTGCGGTCGGGCCACGGGCCTTGCGCCGCTGTATTGAGGTATGCATAGTCCCGCACCACGGGGAATTCGTCTCGCGCCTCCGCGAGAGACAGAGTCGTGTACGCCTGTGTCGCCGTCATCGCTCGCTCCTTCGTCTACCTGTGCATGCTCCGGTGCGGCGATTGTCGCATAGTTGCATATCTACCGTACACCTTACAGCGTGGCCCCGTGAATGGCGGCGAGCAATTGCTGCGCGAAAGCGATCTCCTCATTACCGAGCAAACTGTTTGGCGCGGCGGTCGGCAACGAGAGTACTGTCGCCTCCGGCGGTGTGTGCAGCACGAAACGGTATGCGACGGTTGCGAATCCCTGTACCTCGGTCATCTGGGAGGTCGTGCCGCTGATCTCGCCGCCGAGGAACCGAATGTCCGAGGCGGGGACGGCGACGAACCGCGCTTCGTCCCCCTCGAACCGTATCCGCACGAAGCGGCAGCGGTCGGTAAGCAGCAGCAATGTCACGCCGTCATCGTCGCCCTGCGTGATGTACGCCGTCACCGCCTCATCAGGGAGCAAGGCGGCTTTGCGGATCGCTTTCGTGTTTGTCATGCGCGTGTAATCGTCTCGCAGCATCGTCCGCGCCACGATCTCCAACGCCTCATACCAGTACCCATACGGTGAATCCATCGTCTATCCTCCCCGCGAACGGCACATCGTCGTGCGAGAGTGTACGACACGGGAGCAGTAACGAGAAATGCATTCCTTTTGCCTTGTGTTCGTTGCTCGTTGCTCCCCTAAAACAGCCGGGGCTGAATCACCGCTTCTTCGAGCGGTTGATGCGGCTGACCGAGCAAATCGCGCATCTCCAAGCCGTTGACGACTGCGTAATTCCCGGCGTTGTTGTTGAACAGCAGATGCACCGTCTGTGCCTCGCCGCCCGCCTCCGCGATGCCGGGGAGCCAGCCGCGCAATTCCTCCACCGTATAACGGTAATTGAACCGTTCGAGGCTGCCTTTCAGCCCCGGTTTGTTCCATGTCTCTTGATTCCTGCCGTGGAAGCGTACGATGCTGAGCGTGGGGTTCGTCACCGCGACGACGGGCGGCACGCTGTTCGATTCCCCCTGCGGCTCGTCCACGACCGTGTACACCATCGCCAGATCGCGCAGCGTGCCGAATGTGCGTTCCCGCTCGGCGGGAGCGAGCCATGAGCGGTGTCGAAATTCCGCCGAGAGCAGATCATCCGGCAGCAAGTCACGCACGCGGCGCAGATGATCGCGGTGGGCTTCAGTGGCGGTGAACCATGGCGGGAACTGCAAATGCACCGCCCGGAGTTTGCCCGCATCGCGCAACGGGCCGAGGGCGTCGCGGAACCGTGCCGCGACTTCCGGCGTCGGCGGGATCGTGCGCCCGTTCTCGTCACGCTCGTGCAGCGTGAGAGCCTTGAATGCCTTGACGTTGAAGGAAAAATCGTCCGGCGTGACGTGCGCCCATCGCTCGAAAACGCTCCACGATTGCAGGTGATAGAACGTGCTGTCTACCTCCACAAGCGGGAAGAAACGGCTGTAATACGCCAGACGGTCAGGCGCCTTGACCGTGGAGGGATAAAACCCCGCGTGATCCGACCAGTTGCAGGTGCCCACGAGGATTGCTGCCATGCTTGCGATGCCCTTTCGCCCTGTGCGATACTTCCCCTGTCGGGCCATGTGATCCGGGGGAACCAAAATGCGCGTGCGACACGCCGACAACCGATCATATCGCATATTCCCTGCCGCCTCCGCAGACGGCGCGGGCGATGGCGGCCTCCCTGCCCCGCGCTGGCAGGGGCGGCCTCGCCGCGTGCGCGTCTGAGACCCCCTCCGCGCCCCGCCGACCCCTGCTACGATACCAAAATTGCGACCGACGCATTTTCCTGCGCCGCGTGTGTGCGTGTGCGGGCAGAGAGATACGAGATCATTGACGGAAGGATACGCTCCGATGGCGACTGAAAATACCCTCGAAGAGTTGGTGGATGTAGACGATAACGAGTTCGACCGCTGGTACATTGATGTCGTCAAACGTGCGGGCATGATGGACGAATCGCCTGTCGCGGGGTGCCGTGTCCTCAAGCCGTATGGCTATGGGCTGTGGGAAAATATGCAGCGCAGGCTGGACGACGCCTTCAAAGAAACTGGTGTCGAGAATGCCTACTTCCCGATGTTTATTCCCGAATCTATGTTCAATAAAGAGGTGGAGCACATCGAGGGCTTTGCCCCTGAAGTGGCATGGGTAACGCACGGCGGCAACAAGAAACTGGAAGAACGCCTCGCCGTCCGCCCCACGTCCGAGAGCATCATTTGCCCGATCTATGCGGAGTGGGTGCAAAGTTACCGCGACTTGCCCATTCTCATCAACCAGTGGTGCAGTGTCGTGCGGTGGGAGGAACGCCCCCGCGCCTTCCTGCGGACACGCGAATTCCTCTGGCAAGAGGGCCACACCGCCCACGCTACCGCCGAGGAAGCCGAAGCCCGCGCCATGCAGATGCTTCACGTTTATGCAGACTTCTACAAGGATGCGCTCGCCATTCCCGGTATCATCGGCCAAAAGAGCGAGAGCGAGAAATTCGCCGGTGCGCTGCGGACCTACACCTACGAGGCGATGATGCGCGGCAAAAAGTGGGCATTGCAGAGTTGCACGTCGCACAATCTCGGTGACCACTTCGGCAAAGTCTTCAATATCCAGTTCCTCGCACCCTCTGGCGAGCGGCAGTTCGCGTGGAATACCTCGTGGGGGCTGTCGTGGCGGGCAATCGGCGCGGTCATCATGGTGCATGGTGACGCCAGCGGCTTGCAGATGCCGCCCCGCGTCGCCCCCATCCAAACCGTCGTTGTTCCGATCTGGCGCACCGACGAGGCGAAAGCACAGGTCTTCGAGGCAGCCGCACGCATGGAGCGCGAACTCAAAGCAGCGGGTGTGCGTGTGCGCGTTGACCGCGACGAGGAGCATACCCCCGGCTGGAAATTCAACGAGTGGGAATTGAAGGGCGTGCCGCTGCGGATCGAAGTCGGCCCGCGTGATGTGGCGGCGGGGCAGGCAGTTGTTGCCCGCCGCGATAACCGCGTCAAGGAAAATGTGCCGCTAGACGGTCTCGCCGCCCGCATCCGTGCACTGATTGACGAGATGCACAATGCGATGTACGAGCGTGCGCTGCAATTCCAGAAGGAAAATAGCGCGGTCGTCACAACGTACGACGAACTGCGCGAGCGGGTTGCGGCGAACGCGGGCTTCTCCTATATCCACTGGGACGGCGACCCCGCTACCGAAGAGCGCATCAAACAGGAGACGAAAGCAACCGTGCGCTGCATCCCCCTCGCCGACAACGACGAGGAAGGCCCCGACCTCTTCACGGGCAAACCCGTCAAAGGCCGCGTGCTGATAGATCGGGCATACTAACGGTGTACTCCCTGCCCCTCCTCAGCAATCGAGGAGGGGCTTTTGCATCGCGGAGGCAACAATGGCAAAAAAGCAGACATCACCATCGAAAACAATCCTCATTACCGGTGCGTCAACAGGGTTCGGGCGGGCGACGGCGTTGCACCTCCTGCGGGCAGAATGGTGCGTCTTCGCTACCGTGCGGAAAGAGGACGACCGAGATTCCTTGCGCCGCGCCGCCATCGCGGAAGGTCTCGCCGACCGCCTCACTGTCTCTCTCTGCGATGTGACGGACGACGCACAGGTCGCCGCACTGGGGCGGGAACTTGCCGCCACAATCCCGCGCCTCGACGCCCTGATGAACAACGCAGGTACGGCATACGCGGGGCCGTTGGAACTCCTGCCGCCCGACGACCTGCGGGCGCAACTGGCGGTCAATACCGTCGCGCCGCTCGTCGTCACGCAGGCAGTCCTCCCGCTCCTCAAAGCGGCGAAGGGGACAATTATCAACATCTCCAGTGTCGGCGGTCGGTTCGCCTCGCCCGTTATCGGCGCGTACGCCGCGAGCAAATTCGCGTTGGAAGCCCTGAGCGATGCGTGGCGCATCGAACTCGCTCCTTTCGGCGTGCGCGTCGTCCTCATCGAGCCGTCGAGCAGCCCCACCGCCATTTGGCAGACGAGCGCGGGGCGCAGCGGTCCCCAACTCGCCCCGCACGAGCGCGGTCCGTATGCTCCGCTCATCGCCGTTTTCACCGACATCGCCGCCGCCGGAGCGAAAAACGGCTTCCCCCCGGAAGCACTCGCGGCACTCGTCGGTCGCATCCTCGCCACGCGCCGCCCGCACGCCCGCTACGTCATCCCGCGCAACATGGGGCGCGTCATCGCGCTCTCGCGGTTGCTTCCGACGCGGCTGGTGGATCGCGTCATACGCCGCTCGCTGAAGTGGTGAACCCCGCCCATATGTGATCGCCGTGTTATCATTTCGCAGCGATGTGCGGTACGGCGCAAACACGGGGGCAATAAATGGAAACGCAACAATCGTTCGTAGAGGTACAAAAGCGCGATACACTGCCAGTCCGCGGGCATCGCTCCTTCACGCGGGGGCAACTCTTGCTTTGGGCGGCAGCACCGTGCTTGGCGTTGCTCTTCGCGCTCATCGCGTGGCGGGTTGCCGGTGCGCCCGTTGCATTCGATCTCATGCTGATCGCGGCGGTGCAGACAGCGACGGCGGGTATCCCCCTCGCGCCCATCGTTGCAGTCACAACGCTCGGTAGCACGGCAGTGATCGTACCGCTCACGCTCGCGGTTGGTGTGCTCTGTCTGCGGGCGAGGCGCAGGGTGGATGCTGCCGTTATCGTCGGCGCAATGATCGTCGCATTCCTGCTCATGGAAAGTCTGAAGCGCGTC
>JBBRMX010000176.1:0-7665 GCA_038230615.1 Thermomicrobiales bacterium
CAAGGTTGGTCCGCTGGTGGACGCCACGGTGAAGGCTGGCGCGAACCAGATCGGCAGCATTTCCTTCGGTCTCAATGACCCGGAGTCGGCAGGGCGCGTTGCCCGCGACGCTGCGATGCAGAACGCCAAGGCGAAGGCAGACACGCTGGCGAAGGCGGGCGGCGTGGCCGTCGGCATGGTGATGACGATTGAGGATCAGAGCACGACGCCCTCCGCGCCCGTTGATGTGCAGCGGTCGGTAGCCGCCGCCCCCGCCCCCGCCTCCGCTCCGACACAGATTCAGGCGGGCGAGACGAGTGTTTCCGTCACTGTCCGCGTTGTCTACGCCATCGCGTAAGTAGCAGCGAGGACGAAGGACGGCGGGGCGCAGGCTGAGGGTTGAGAGCAACGGATTGAGTCTTTACGACAAATGCCGTGGTGTTGCACATACACCACGGCATTTGCTGTGTATCGCTCAGTTTTATCGCTTTGGGGCGGGCGGGACGGCGGATGCTCCCCAACCGAGCAGCGGACCGATCCCCGGCATTTCGCCTACCGGCACTTCGAGCAGCACCGGCGCGTCCATCGCCAGTGCCTTTGTGAGGGTCGCTTCCAGTTCTTCGGGGGTGTGCGCCCGCAATCCTACCATGCCGAACGACTCCGCCAGTTTGACGAAATCGGGGTTGACGAGATCGCTGGCGATGGTGTGGTTGTTGAATTGCTGCTGCTGGATGCGCTTCACATTGCCGAAGGCGTTGTCGTTGAAGACGATGGCGACATTGGCGATCTTGTGCGCGACCGAGGTGGAAAGTTCCTGCACATTGTACATAAACCCGCCGTCGCCGTTGATCGAGATCGTCTTTTTGCCGGGGTTGCCGACGGCAGCACCGAGGGCGGTCGCATAGCCGTAGCCGAGCGTTCCCTGATAGCCGCTGGTGAGGAAGGTGCGCGGCGCATAGACAGGGAAGCCGACATTGCTGAAATAGCCGACCTGCGTGCTTTCATTGATGACGATACCGTCGTCCGGCAGCGCACGGCGAATGGCAGCGGCGAAATCTGCCTGCGGGTGTGCAGCAGCGAGGCGTTGCGTGATGCCTTCCTTGAGGGCGGTCAGTTCGGCTTCGCGGGAGGGGCGGCGGCGATTGTGTTGCCCGACGCGGGCGGCGAGGGCCTTCAGCCCCGCTTTCGCGTCCGCGACGATGCCGAGGGCGGGTTGGATATTGCGCCCGATCTCCTCTGCATCAATATCGAGATGGATAACGACTTGCCCCGGCGCAAGCCCCCACATCGTCGCGGGGTCCACGAAACGCGTGCCGACGGCGAGGATGACATCCGCGCTTGGTAGGAGTTCGCGCCCGCCGAGCGAGGTCTGCGCCAGATAGTGGCGGTCGGAGAGCGCACCACGACCATTGCGCGACATGACCACCGGGGCTTCGAGCATCTCCGCGAGGTGCTGCAATTCTCCCCACGCACCGCTGGAGAGGATGCCGCCGCCGGAGCAAATCACCGGGTTTGTCGCCTCGCCGAGCAGTTTCGCGGCGCGTTCGAGCAGGTCGGGATCACCGGCGGGGCGGTCGCGGTCGGTCTGTTCGGGGGCGTAGAGTTCCACATCGCCTTTTTTGCCGAGGATGTCCGGCGGCACTTCGATCTCGACGGGGCGCGGGCGACCGCTATTCAGTTGGCGAAAGGCTTCGCGCACCATGGCGGGAACGGCTTCGGGGGTCATCGCGCAGTGCGCCCATTTGGTGACGGACGAAACCATCTGCAACTGGTCTTTGATTTCGTGGAGCAAGCCGCGCCCGACGCCGATCAAGTTCGACTGGATTTGTCCGGAGATGCAGAGCACGGGTGCGGAACAGGCATAGGCGGTCGAGAGCGCGGCAGTGGCATTGAGCAGACCGGGGCCGGGAACGACGAGACAGACGCCGACTTTGCCGGTGGTGCGGGCGTAGCCGTCTGCCATATATGCCGTCGCCTGTTCGTGGCGGGTGTGGACGATACGGATTGCGTCGCGCTCGGCATAGAGGGCATCGAACGCCCAGTCGAGTTGGATACCGGGCAGGGCGAAGATCGTATCCACGCCTTCCCGCTTTAGCGATTGGACAAGTGCTTGGCCGCCGGTGAGTTCCGTCACGCGCTTCCTCCTCAAACTGTCGAAAGAGATGCCGACACACCGCGTTCCCCGATGAATCGCAGGGCGAACCGCCTGTGCAGGCATCATTCATAGCCCATATCGCCTACTGCGCCATTGTACGGCGGGTGGAAGGAAATGAGCAAATGGGGTGTGCAATGGTGACACTGCCGCAGATCAGACTGCGCGACACGCCATCGGAGCAACCCGCGCCAGTTCGGCTGCCGAAATGTAGGTATGCGGGCGGGGTTATTCGGTGTCCGGGGCAGGGCGGAGGGCGGTTTCGACGCTGGCGATGAGATCGGCGAGGTCGGCATCGTGCCACGCGGCATTGATGCCCGCCCAAAAGCGGCGGTCGCGCTCGGCGGCGACCATCCGCGCCAAAAGTTCCGGCACGGTCTCATCGGAGCCGTCCGCAAGATCGTGCAGGGTGTCGAGTGTATAGCGAGGTAACCGGAGCAGGGGCATCGGGCGTCCCTCCTGTGCATCTGCGGCGCAAGCGATACTGCCGTCCCGCCATCTTATCCTGTACAACGCCACTGCACGGGGCGATGTGACGGGGCTACTGCACCGTCAGCGTCGTCTTCATGCCGAGTTGTTCATGACCGGAGATATTGCAGATGACGCTATACGTGCCGGGTTTGAGGTCTACGGTGAATTGCGTGGTGGCGTTGGCGTTGATCGTCTCGCTCACTTTCATCACACCGCCGCCCATGATCTGGACATTGTGCGGCGACGGACCCGCATTCTTGACATAGATGATGACCGACCCCGCCTTCATCTGCGCTTTATCGAGGGCGATCGCAAAATCTTTTTCGTCCGCCGTGACGACATTGTCGCCCGTGGGAGCAGCACCGCCGCTCGGAGCCGCAGCAGTTGCGGGAATGGGAGTAGGCAGCGGGGTGGCGGTCGGTTTCGGGGTCGCAGTCGGGTTGCCAAAGGAGGGGGTGGGGGTTTGATCCGCCTGCATCCCGCCGCACGCAGCGAGGACAAGGGCAAAGGCGAGCGCACCGACAACGAAAACCCACTTGCTACGCACGGACGGCTCCTTTGCATTCGGCGGAGTACGACGTTGTACCCACGCTATTCTCGCACTGTACGGTACCACTGTGTGAGGGGATTTTCAACGGCGGCGGGTTGAAAATGGAGCGCACCCATCGCCCCGGCGTCGCGTGGCGTGATGCTTGACAATGCCGCGCCCTGCGTGATACCCTGCCGCTAACGCAACGAAAGTCCATAGTGTGTGCCGGGAAGCAGGAGATTGCTTTCATTTCGCCCCTCCGTAGCCGTATGTGCGGCGATATTTCGGTTGCATCTGTGCGCCGGGGCGGGCGGGTATGCGTTGGTGTGTCGGAGAGCGGCAGCGATGAGCGCGATGAGCGTGATGGTGCAGAAGGAGCGTGGGTACATGACACGGGCGCGTATGTTGAGCCGTCGGGTCTTCTTGGGGGGTATTGCGGCGACTGCGGGCGGGGCGATTCTCGCTGCGTGTGGCGGCAGCACCACCCCTGACGCAACGAAAGCGGGCAGTGCCGCAACCACCGCCGGTGCCCCTGCCGCGACGACAGGCAGCACCGCCGCGACTGTCGCACCCGCGCAGGCATCGGGCGGCAAGAAAAAGACGCTGCTTTTCTGGGGGCGGCAGCAATTCTTGCCGGAATCCAACGATTACCTCAGCGAATCGGTCAAACTCGCGGGGATGAAGGGCGGCTTCGACACGAAAATCGAGCTGTTCAGCAACGACGAACACGCGCAAAAAGAAGTCGTGGCGATGGAATCCGGCATCGTGCCGGACATCACGTACACCTATTCGCCCGCGCTATGGAACCAGAACGGCTACGCGATGGATGTGCAGGGTCTCTACGACGAGATCGGCAAGACAGGCGGCGGTTGGCTCGATTACGCCGAGCCGAGTTCCAAGATGGACGGCAAGCGCATCGGCATCCCGATGAATGTCGAGCCGTGGTTCCTGCATCTGCGGAAAGATGTGTTCGAGGAGGCAGGTGTCAAGTTGCCGCTGGCGACATGGGACCAGATGATGGATGCCTTCAAGAAGGTCAACAAGCCCGATAAGAATTTCTACGCCTTCGACGGGCAGATGACCGAGGCGGACTGGGACGGCAACGGGTTGCAGTTCATGTGGGCGCACGGCGGGCGCATCTTCGATAAAGAGGGCAACCCGACGATCAACACGCCGCAGAACCTTGCCGGTCTCACCGCGTACACCGATCTGTTCAAAAACAAGATGATGCCGCCGAGCGTGGTGCAGCAACTGTCGTCCGGCAACAACGAGGCATGGCTTTCCGGGCAGACCGCAGCGGTCTCGAACCCCGGCTCTATCGTCCTCTCGATGCGGAAGGACAACAAGGATTTGCTGTCCAAGACCTATCTGCAAGCATTCCCCTCGCAGGCGACCCCCGGCAAATTCGTGCAGGCGGCAGGCGGGGCAATGCTTGTCATCAACAAGAAGAGCCAAAATCTGGACGAGGCGATGCAGGTTGCCCGGATGGTTATGTCCAACGAACGGTACCCGGTGCAGCTGGAAAAAGCGGGGTCGTACTGGTTCCCGATCTTGAAAAACTCCACCACCATCCCCTTCTTCACGATGGATATCTACAACAAGCAGATTACCGACAATATCGTGCCGTGGGCATTGCCGCCCTACGCGGACGGCGGGCAGAACCCGGTCTATAGCGACATCACGATCTCCGCGAACAAGGACATGCTGCAAGCCATCGTGGTCGGCGGGAAATCGCCCACCGAAGCGATCAAGGGCTTCGCGGACGCCGCCGACAAAGCGAAGGCGAAATTCAAGAAGTAGCGGGGCGAACGGGCAGAGCGTGTGATTAGGAGTTCGTGGATACGATGCGTGGTGCATTGCCGCATCGCGCAGTGTATCCACGAATCACCGATCCATATCACGAATGCACGTCCCGAAGGGGGTTTCATGGCCACACGTTCAGCGACGATACCGGAGGTAGTGCCGGAGCCACGGCGGGCGCACCTCGCCAAAGCACGCACCGACGCCAATTTTGCCTACATGCTGCTCGCGCCGACGGCGTTTCTGATCACGGTACTCGTCGGGTATCCGTTCGTGCGGGCATTGTGGCTCTCGTTCCACAAAAAATTGCTCGGAGCACAGGACGCGCCGTGGATCGGGCTGGCGAATTACGGCGTGCTGCTCCACGATCCCAAGTTCTGGGGGTCGGTGAAGAATGTGTTTATCTTTACGGGCGGCTCGGTGGCGATCAAACTTGTGCTCGGTACGCTTATCGCGCTCATCCTCAATGAGGCATTGCCGTGGCGCGGGCTATGGCGCAGCATCGTCCTCCTGCCCTACGCGATGCCGACGCTGGTATCGGTGCTCATCTGGAAATGGATGTACAACGACACGGCGGGCGTGTTGAATTATCTCCTGCAACAGACGCACATCCGCGATTCGCCGCTCCTCTGGCTCTCCGATCCCGGCTCCGCGATGGGGGCGGTGATCGCGGTGAATGTCTGGCGCGGCTTCCCGTTCTTCGTCATTACGCTCTTGGCGGGATTGCAGGCGGTGCCGCAAGATTTGTACGAGGCAGCGAAGGTAGACGGCGCAGGCGTCTGGTCGCGGTTCTGGAAAGTGACCTTTCCGGGCATCCTGCCGGTGATGGCGGTCGTGACGCTCTTCTCGACGATCCTCACCTTTAATGACTTCTCGATTATCTGGGTGCTGACCAAAGGCGGCCCCGGCAACTCCACCGATGTGCTCAGCACCCTGACGTACAAAATCGCCATACCGGGGCTAGAACTGGGCAAGGGTGTCGCGGTATCGGTGCTGATGTTGCCGATCCTCGTGCTGCTGATTGTGCTGCTCAACCGCTTCATCAACCGCCGGGAGGAACTCGCATGACCGCCCCCCCGATTGCCCGCCGCGCTACCGTCGCCGCACCCGCCGTCAAACGCAGCATCGTGCCGTACCGCCTGCAACGGACACTGCTGCGGGTTGCGGGTATCGCGCTCTTGGCGGTGGTGCTCATCGCCGCGCTCTTCCCGGTCTATTTCATGGGCATCACGGCATTTCACCCGCCATCGCTCTCGTTCGCACGCACGCCGACGCTCTTTTCTACCGATCTCACCCTGAAAGCGTTCCGCGATCTTTTCCGGCAGTATCCGTTTATGCTCTGGATGCGGAACACGCTGGTCGTCGCGGGATTCAGCACCGTACTCTCGGTGGCATTTGCGACTTTCGCGGCGTACAGCCTTTCGCGGCTGCGCTTCAAGGGACGCGGGTTTGCGAGCAGCGCGGTCTTTCTGGTCTATCTCTTTCCGAGTACGCTGCTCTTTATCCCGATCTTCATTCTGTGCAGCGACCTGCATCTGCTCGACCAGTTACCGGCATTGATCGCGGTGTACCTGACGTTCTCGATCCCGTTCAGCGTCTGGATGCTCAAGGCGTACTTCCTCAATATCCCGATGGAACTGGAAGATGCCGCCCTTGTAGACGGCGCGACCCGCTGGCAGTGCATGACCCGCGTGGTGCTGCCGCTGGCGACGCCGGGCATTGCCGCCGCCAGCATTTACTGCTTCACGCTCTCGTGGAACGAATATCTCTACGCCTTCACGCTGCTGAGTGACGGCGAAAAGTTTACGCTCGCCCCCGGCATGACGAAACTCATCTTCGGGGATGTCTTCCTGTGGGGCATGATTATGGCGGGCGGCTTGCTGATGAGTGTGCCGATCCTACTGCTCTACTTCTGCGCCCAGCGGTTCCTCGTCGCGGGGCTGACAGCGGGAGCGGTGAAGGGGTAAGACGTACGCAATACGCGGCTTGTAGTTTGTGAACAACAAGCCGCGTATTACATGTGTCGTGTGTCACGGTCCCTTGTTACATTGCCCGCACCCGTGCTGCCATCGCAGCATCAATTTCGGGCGTCCATGTACGCTTGAGGTCGTCGCGCACAGTCACTTCGAGCGTGCCGACGTGCTCTACTTCCAGCCGCACGCGGTCGCCGTCCTGCACGGGGCCGAGACCCTGATGGTTCGTGCCGCAGGCGATGATATCGCCCGGTTCCAACGTCACAACCGACGACGCAAAGGCGATCAGCGCGGGGATGCGGTTTGCCATATCGCTTGTGCGATATTCCTGCCGCAGTGTGTCGTTGATGAACAGTTGGACGCCAAGGTTGTGTGGGTCTGCGATCTCGTCGGCGGTCACGAGGGCGGGGCCGAGCGGCCCGAATGTGTCGTAGGATTTGCCCTGAAACATCGTCGGCATCTTCGAGACATCTCGCGCCGAAATATCCATAAATGGCACGTAGGCGGCGACGTGCGCCATCGCGTCGCGCTCCGCGATGTGCGACCCGCCCGTGCCGATCACCAACGCAAGTTCCGCCTCGTGGTGGAAAATCCGCGCCTGCACAGGCGGCAGGACGACGACGCCCCCCGGCGCAAGGATACTTGCGGGGGACTTCAGGAACATGTCGAGCGGCACCTCGGAGCGTGCGCCGCCCTCGGTATAGTTGGCGAAGGCGCAGAGGATTTTCCCCGGCTTCGGCACGGGCGCACGGAAGGTCACG
>JBBRMX010000177.1:0-7635 GCA_038230615.1 Thermomicrobiales bacterium
AACGGGCGCGTCGGACATGACGCAGGCGGTCGGCAATGCGTGGACATCCAACCTGACGCACAGCACCCACGCCGCGAACATCATGCTCTCGCAAGTCGAAAACGAAGTCGAGGTCGGGCGGCGGTTGCGCCTTTTGGCACTCGTAGACCCGAAAATGGAAGTCGGGTTCGTGATGCGCTCCGGCAAGCAATACGATCTCGTCACAGGCGACAGTTCATGGTTCTCCGACAATATTCCCTGTGCCGCCGCCTGCCCCGCACACACCGACATTTCGCGCTATATCGCCTTCATTGCAGATGAGGAATACGGCAACTCGTTTGAACTCAACCGCGAGTCCAATGTCTTCCCCGGATGCCTCGGTCGCGTCTGCGCCCGGCCGTGTGAATCTGCCTGCCGCCGTGGGGTCATTGACGAGCCAATTGCGATCTGCTGGCTCAAGCGCGTTGCCTCCGACAAGCGCGACATGACCCGCCGCGAACGCCCCGCCGCGCCGAACGGCAAGTCGGTTGCGGTGATTGGCGCGGGGGCAGCAGGCATCACCTCCGCACGCGGTTTTGCCCGCAAGGGATATGCCGTAACCGTGTACGACGCGCTCCCCGTTCCCGGCGGTATGTACTGGGGCGGTGTGCCGGAATGGCGGTTGCCGCGCAATATCATTCAGGACGAAGTCAACCTCGTTGCCGATCTCGGCGTAGACATCAAACTTGGTGTCGCCGTTGGCAAAGATGTGATGATTGCCGATCTGCTGGCGCAGAACGATGCGGTGCTGATCGCGGCAGGCTGCCAAATCGGAAACCCGCTCGGTATCGAGGGCGAAAACCTCGACGGCGTCGAGATCGGTCTGACGTGGTTGGAAGATCTCCACATCGCGGACTGGGCAAAGACACCGCGCATCGCGCCACGCATCGTCATCCTCGGCGCGGGCTACACCGCCATGGACTGCTGCCGTTCCGCCGTTCGCCTCGGCGCGGAAGAAGTGCAAGTTCTCTACCGCCGCACGCAGGCGGAAGCCGGCATTGACGAACTGGAAGTCCACGAAGCCGAGTACGAAGGCATTGAGTATCACTGGCTTGTCTCCGCGAAGCGCATCATCGGCGACGAAAACGGCAAGGTGATCGGCGTAGAAGTCGTCCACAACGAACTCGGTCCGCTCGATGCCTCCGGTCGTCGTTCCCCGCGCCCGATTGCGGGATCAGAGCATGTGATCGCCTGCGATATGGTCATCGCGGCGTACGGGCAGCAGCAGGACAATTCGTTCCTCAAACCGCTCGAATTTAAGAACAAAGACCGCCGCGGCACCCCGCGCATCAACGAGCAGTTTATGACCGAAATTCCCGGTTTGTTCGCGTGCGGCGACTATATTACCAGCCCACGCTCGTTCATCTCCGCCATCGGCGAAGGCCATGCGGCGGTGGATGCCCTGCACGAGTACCTTTCCGGCGAGAAGCCCATCGAGCAGCAGATGGAGATCGTCGAACTCGATATTGACCAAGTACGGACGCGGCGCGGCTTCCTCTCACAAACCGGCGTCGCGCAGTGGACGGAAGAAGCGATGAGCCGCCGCCTCGTCTGGGGCGACAACTATATTGATGTCGCCCGCTCCGAGATGCCGACGCTGCCGGTGGACCTCCGCAACGATCAAGTGGCGGAAGTCGAACTCGGTCTCACTTTCGATCAGGGCTTTGAGGAAGCGAAGCGGTGCTTGCAGTGCCAACTCAATATCTTCATTGACGGCTCGAAGTGCGTCCTCTGCAATGGCTGCGTAGATGTCTGCCCCGAAGAAGTGATCGAAATGGTCTCGCTCGATCGCATCCATGCGATTGACGGGGATATGGAGATCGTTGAGTACGCACGGCAGCAGATGTCGCCCGCCGCCGCCGCCATGCTAATGGACGAGGAACGGTGCATCCGCTGCGGCAACTGCGTCGTCTGGTGTCCCACAGACTGCCTAACGATGGGTCACTACCGCATGACCCCCGATTACAAAGTCGCCTTCCTCTCGGACATCGCCGCAGGGGACTAAAGACCGGATTGAGGATCGAGGACTGAGGACTGAGTGTATGCACTCAGTCCTCGTCTTTTCTCCGTCCGGTTCGTATGGAGCAATGATGATGACACCGTCTCAGTCCTCAGTTTTCGCTTCTCAGTCCTCGGTTCTCATTCTCGGTGGGGGGTTCGCGGGATTGCGGCTCGCGCGGTTGCTGGCGCGGAACGGTCCACGCATCACCGCAGACGGTACGCCAGTGCGTGTGACGGTCATTGATCGCAGTGCGGCATTTACGTACACCCCGCTGCTCTACGAAGTGGCATCGGGCAAAGTGGACCCGTTGCACATTGTCACACCCTTCCACGATATGTTGTGGGACGGTGCAATCGCCTTCCGGCAAGCGAATGTCACTGGTATAGACCTCAGCGGGCGTATCGTGCAGACCGACAACGGCGAACTGCCGTATGACCGCCTCGTCCTCGCGCCGGGGGCAGCCTCCACCCTGCCGCACGGGAGCGACCGCACCGGGTTGGCGGCACATGCCCTTCCATTCATGACACTCGACGACGCCCGTGCGATCCGCGCACATATCGTCCGTCAATTCGAGCGGGTGCGCGGCATGGCAGAGCCGCCGGCTGGTGCATTGACGTTCGTCGTCGCGGGGGGCGGCGCGAAAGGCGTCGAACTCATCTTCGATCTCGCAGACTTCATCGAGCGACGCCTCGCACCGGAACACGGCGTGCCACGCGCATGGATACGTCTCGTGCTGATAGATGCGGAGCAACGGCTCATGTACGAACTACCGCCCGTCTACGACCGCGTAGCGCAGGAGGCGATGCGGGCGCGTGGCATCCGGCTACTCGTCAATACCCGCGTCGTCGGGATGGACGGTAGCACGGTCTCGGTCAGCGGCGGGCGGACGATCCCCGCACGGACGCTCATCTGGGCGGCGGGAATTTCCGCGCATCCGCTCGTCCGCGCCCTCGGTCTGCCACTGCGCGAGCAGGCATTGCCCGTAACCGACGCGCTGCAATTGCCAGAGTACCCCGCAGTGTATGCGGCGGGTGACGCGGTCTGGACCGACGACGGCACCGGGCGACGCGCCCCCGCCACCGCGAGTGTGGCACAGCAGCACGGGCGGTTTCTCGCTCGCGCACTCACTGCCGATCTCGCGGGTACACCGTTGCCCACATTTCGCTACACGCCGCGCGGGAATATCATCAAACTTGGCGAGGGCGATGCAGTGGCGCAACTCGGCGGCACCCGCACACCGCACTTCACGGGGCGGGCGGCGTTCGCCCTGCGGAGTGCATTCGATCTCGTCGAGGTGCCGGGGCTGGCACAAAAGCGCGGGACATTTACCGACTTGCTCGACAGAATGTCACCCTGATCCGGTAGGATCGTTGGCGGTCAGACGCCGTACCGCCAGCGGTAATAGTGCTGTCCGATATTGCCGAACTCGATCACGTAATGATCGGTCGCGTCGGTGTAAAAGGTCAGCACACGCCGCTCGAACACCTGCACGATCAAGGTGCGCTGCGTCCCGCCAACCTTGATCGTTGTCTGGAACGGCTCCGAAATCGCGTAGCCGATTGCGCCAACGCCGGTAAAACCCCGGTACGCGGCAAATGCGGTGATGACATTGTGCTTCGTCACCGTGTCGTAATCAGCGAGAGCGGTCGGACCTTTCATCATAATTGCGGCATCGAACGAAAGATCGCCTGCGGGGGAAATGACCGCAGTGACGCGCCCGCCTCGGTAGTTCAGGGCGGGCGCAAGGATGCCCGCCGCTTTCGTCGCAAGATGCGCGTAGGTCGGGCCGGGGTTGTCGAGATCGCCCGCAACCGGCGTGGGCGGGGGCGGGCGTCGCTCGAATTGCCCGTTTGCAATCTGGACAGTGCCACCGATCATCTCCACCGCAAGCAACCCGCTCGTAACGGTCGTATTGTCCGCACCCAGTTCCATGCGTCCTTTGTCGAAATATTGCACCAGCCGCTGGCCGAGCGGCGTGCCGTCGTACGGCTCGAGCAGCCCATCCCGCGCCGGGAGCATCGGTCCCCAAAAATTGGGAAACTGCGCCTCACTATCGCGCCAGACCTGCTCGAAGGCGGGCGATGCGAATCCCGCTGCCCCCGTAGAATACTCGCCACCGAGCATACTCAGAACCAGAATAACTATCGCCAGCACGCTACGTTTCGGCACGGATTGTCCTCCCACGCGGTATTCGTCGGTCTGTTGGCGAGTATCGTACCAAAGATGGGTGCCAACAGACGAATATGCAACGAATTACTGCCCGTGGTCTCGTTCGTTTCCGTCGCATGGTTGTGTGTGACGCGGGCAGACGTGCCATACACAACGGTTCGCCCGCATGTACGTTCACGCGAGAAAATCTTCAGGCAAATTTCAGGAAATGCTCAGATGGGATTCAGCAGGATACCCCATGATGCGTATAGACGAGACGTAAGGACGGTCGGCGGTAACGGTTTAACGGATAAACAGGAAGCCGCACCCACCTGCCACACACCCGGAGCCAAGGAACGTACCTGCGGCTCGTCTTTTCCCTTTCTTTCCCCTACCACTCAAGGACGGACAATGAACGGTATGCGGTTGAGGGGCGATCGTGCCGCTCGTTTTTTTGTGTCTCTCATTTTTGCTGCGTTGCTCCTCACCGCGTGCGTCGGTACGCCCGTCAGCACGACAGATACCGTGCCAACCGCTCCACTCACGACTGCAACCCCAATTGCGACCTCGAATGTGACAGCAACGACGCCCGCCGCGCCGCGCTTCCTTACGCCGTCGGCGTCGCCCTTGACTATTGCGACACCGTCCCTGCCCGCAACGCAGATACGCACCGGGTCGCCCACAGTAGCCGGTACGCTCGCCCCCGCACTAACCCCGATCCCCGCTCCCGATTTTGACGCGGCGGCGGTATATGACCGGGTTGCACCGGCAGTTGTGACGGTCGTCAACACCCAGCGGCGCGGGCAAAGCCGCGTCCCGCCCGCGAACAGCCTTGCCAGCGGCGTTGTCTACGATACGCAGGGACATCTGCTCACGAATAGCCGCGTCACGCAGGGGGCGCAAAAACTCGACATCGTGCTGTTCGGCGGCAAGATCATTTCCGGCACAGTGATTGGTCGGGACACCCTCTCCGATCTCGCGGTCGTCCAGATTGACCCCAAAGCCGCCCCGGCGGTCGCTGCGTCCGGTGACGCCAACACGGTGCGCGTCGGTCAGACGGTGCTTGCATTCGGTAGCCCGATGGAATTGACCGAGTCGGTATCGCACGGCGTCATTTCGGGGATGCACCGTTCGCTGGACGACGCGAACGATCTGCTACAGGTGAGCGCACCGCTCGCGCCCGGTTCCACTGGCGGACCAGTCGTGAACGGACGCAGCGAAATTATCGGTATCACCGTCCGTACCCTACGAGATGACCGTTCGCAGCGGCTTGGCTTCGCCGTGCCAATCAACACGGCAGTGCGTCTGGCGCAACGCATCGTGGCGTCGGGCGATCTGCGCCGCGTCTCTATCGGCGCACAGACCGAAATGCTTACCCCGACCCGCGCAACCGAACTCGGCGTCCCCGTGCGGCAAGGTGCATATATAAGCGCGGCAACACCGGGCGGGCCGGCGGAGCGGGCGGGCATCCGACAGGGCGATATCGTCACCGCAGTCAATAGCACGCCGCTCACGCCCGCGAACCCACTCGACGATGCCCTGCTCGATTTCGCACCGAAACAGTCCGTCATGCTCACTGTCAATCGCGGCGGCACCGACCGCACCATTGCGGTAACGCTCATCGAGCGGCCATAACAGGCGGGCTTCGCTCAGGCGATATGTTCCGGGCGCACGACCAGCACCGCGCAATGGGCGAGATGCATAATGCGCTCCGACACACTGCCGAGGAAGACCGAGCGCACCGGTCCCCAACCCCGGCTCCCGACGACGATCAACTCTGCGTGGAGTTCCTGCGCCGCCTGCACGATTTCATCGGCGGGTGACCCGGTTCGCACCAGCGTCTCGACCGCTGCGCCGGAATTGCCGAGCAACGCGACCGTCTTGGTGATGGCTTCATTCGCCTCGCTCTGCGCCGCATCTACGAGCGAATCCCACACTTCCTGCGATATTCCTGCCGACGCACCGGAAATAAACGGCACGAGATCGGACGACCGGACGACCGCCATCACCGTTACCCGCTGCACATCTGCGGGCTTGATCGTCTCCGTCCAAAATCGTGCTGCCGCGATAGATTGCTCCGAGCCATCCGTTGCGATCAATCCATGCATACCAACAGTCCCCTTTCTTCCGTCCCACACATTCATGGCACCCTTCATCGTACACCCGAAGCAGCACGCATGTATGCGAAACGGGTTGCCATATGCGGTACGATAGGGTTGCGTGCGCCGAAAAACCTGCAATGCAACAGCGGCACGTCACGACCGGAGGAGCAATCTCGATGCAATGGGCGCGGCAAGCGGGACAACATCTCCTCATCTTTTGCGCGGTACTTACGGTGCTGGTGCCAGTGGGTATCGGAGTCGGTCATCCGTCGGGGTTGCCCCGAATTACCCTGCTCCCGACCGCCGATGGCGCGACGTGGCTTGTGGAAGACGGCGACGGGCGACGCATCCTCATTGGCGGCGGTGATTCGGATGCCGCCCTCCGCGCCTTGAGCGAACGCGCCCCGCCGTGGCAGCAACGTATTGATATGCTCGTTTTGCCGCCACCGTTCCGGCAGCATCTCCCCGGTGCCACAAGTATCGTTCAGCATGCGAGCGTGCAGCGGATCATCGAACTCGGCGGTCCCGGCGCAAAACCGCCCACCCGCTACGATCCGTGGCAACTCGCCACGCTGGATCGCGGACACATCCCGGAACGCCTTTGGAGCCATGCAGCAATTCCTCTCGCCGGGGGCGCGATGCTTGATCTTATCGCACCCGACGCACCCGATGGCGTACCGGTGCGACTCCCGCCTCGCGCTCCGCAAACGTCCGCACGCACACGGAGCAAACCCGCCGCCGCCGACACCGGCGCGGATGCCGCACAAGGAGCATTCGTGCGCCTCTCGAACGGGCGTGCCAGCGTCGTCGTTGCCCTCGGCACACCGGACGACACCTTGCCCGGTTTCGGGCGGCTAATCGGGGCGACGATGCTCGTATCGCCGGAGGATGCCGGATTGATGCAGCGGGTCAGTACCTTGCGCCCGTGGTCGGTTGTCACTGTCGCCACTGGTGTCGGCAATGACACGTCCAGCATCGCGCTGCGTACGCTCACCGTCCCGGCGGGCAGCACGCTCACCTTCGCACTGGACGGCGCACAGGTACGAACGCAAGGATTGTCACACCCGCCGATATGGGCATGACAACACGCAAGGTGCGCCTTGACGATTCGGCGCGATGCGGCTACTATACGTGCAATGCGCGAGTAGCTCAGTGGATAGAGCGTCTGCCTCCGGAGCAGAAGGTCGTGGGTTCGACCCCCGCCTCGCGTACCACCTCTTTTCCCTGCCACACAAGCGAAAACGCCCGACAGCGTATCGGGCGCGGAATACCGCTGTCCCTACTGCTGTCCACCCCGCCTGCCTCTGGGTCGTTTTCTTCGTGGGCGTTTTAGCCGGTGACGACCACTGTCCCCTTCATCGAGGA
>JBBRMX010000178.1:0-7629 GCA_038230615.1 Thermomicrobiales bacterium
CAACGACCCGCGCCATGGAAAAAAA
This sequence comes from Thermomicrobiales bacterium, assembly GCA_038230615.1. Lineage (GTDB taxonomy): Bacteria > Chloroflexota > Chloroflexia > Thermomicrobiales > JALYUS01 > JBBRMX01. The sequence continues at coordinate 26 of JBBRMX010000178.1, forward strand.
CGGTCATCTTGCGCTGCAATACGGTGCATCGGCAGGCTACAAAGGGCTAGTCGAGCAATTGCTGCGGAAACTGAAGCGCGACAACGGCGTAGATGCGAAGCCGGAGAATGTCCTCATTACCTCCGGCGCGTCGCAGGCGATTGATCTCGTCTGCACCGCCCTCCTCAATCCCGGCGATACGATCATCTCTGAGGAGCCGACATGGATGGGCGCGGTGCGGATGTTCGCGGGGCATCAGGCGAATGTGGTCGGTGTACCGCTCGACAATGAGGGGATGCGCCTCGATATTCTCGAAGAAAAACTCGCCGCCCTCAAAGCGGAAGGCGTCCAGCCCAAGTTTATTTATGTGATCCCCACCTTCCAGAACCCGACGGGTGTTACCACGCCGCTGCACCGCCGCACGCGGCTCTTGGAACTGGCGAAAGAATACAATGTCGCCGTGATGGAAGACGATGCGTACTTCGACCTCCGCTTCTCCGGCGAGCGTATCCCGATGCTCTACACACTGGATGACGCAGACCTTGTGATCTACACCGGCACCTTTTCCAAGATCATGTCTGCGGGGATGCGCCTCGGTTGGTGTGTCGCGCCCGCGCCGCTCATCGAGCGGTTGGACAAACTCAAGGCAGACGGTGGACACTCCTTCACCGGATACGTCGCCGCAGAGTATGCCGAGCAGGAACTGGAAACCCACATCCCCGAACTGGTGGGCATCTACCGCAGCCGCCGCGACGCGATGCTTGATGCGCTCAAGCAGGAGATGCCGGAAGGCATCGAGTGGACGGAGCCGAACGGCGGGTTTTTCCTCTGGATGACGCTGCCGGAGACGCTCGACAGCACGCAGATGCTGCCGGAAGCGCGGGCGCACGGCGTCGAGTTCCTCACCGGCAAGGGCTTCCACTTCGATGATCAAGGCAAGCGGAATATCCGCCTGAGTTTCTCCTTCTCTGATGAAGACGCGATCCGCCGGGGCATCAAGACGCTGGCAGGCATCATCCGCGAGTACATGCCGCCGCAATAGGTTTGTCGCCTGCGTCGGCAGCATATAAAAACGGTGGGAGGGCGTGCGCTCCCACCGTTTTCTCATTTTCGGCGTACATACTCCCCGCACTAGGTGTTCTTTACGCTTTGCCCGAACGTACTTTACAGGTATTTTACATCTGTGCGTATGGCGGTAGGGAATCCTCGCGTACAATGAGGGGAGTGTGCGATGTGGTGATCTCGACGGGACAGCGATGCAGAGTATCCGTGCGAAATTCATCCTTGCGTTTCTGCTCGTGATTGTCGTCTGTCTCCTGCCGACGAGTATCGCGTCCGCATTTGTGTTGCGGAAATATCAGCAGCGCGATGCCCTCGATGGGTTGGAGAATGTCGCGCAGTCTGCAACCGTTGCGCTGGCATCGCGCCCATTTCTTTCGCAGCAGATTGTGCAATCGCAGGCGGAGTTGAACGCCATCCTCGACGAGCAGGCGCGTGCGACCAATACCCGTGTTGTCATCCTCGATCCGCACGGGTTGGTGCTTGCGGATACGGGCGGCAAACTGAGCGGGCAGATATGGCTCCTGCCAAACGATCCCTCCGGTGACATGCGTGCGCCAAATATCCGTAAGACGTACAAAGGGCAGGCGATTGCGCCCGACGGTGAGAATGTCGCGGCGGTCGCGTACCGGCTTGACCGCAAACTTCCCTCGCCGCCACTGCAACGTGGGCAAGGGCAAGGGCCGGGGCAAGGGAATAATGGCAACGGATACGGATACGAGTTCCTGCCGCAGGGGACGCAGATCGTGGTGCTCACGCCGTGGTCTGCGGTCGGGAGTGGGTGGCGAGTGATCGCGGGGCAATTGCAGGTCGTCGTTGTTATCGCGCTCGGTGTCGCACTCTTGCTCGCGTTTGTGCTGTCACGTTCGCTCACGTCGCGTTTGCGGACCCTGACTGAGGGCGCACATGCGATGGCGAACGGCGATTACGCAAGTGCACTCCGTTTGGCGACCGTGCAGCGCGGCGCAGACGAAGTCGGCGAACTGGCGGACGCCTTCAAGACAATGGCAGTGAGTGTGTCGCGGGCGCAGCAGGCGCAGCGCGACCTCGTGGCGAATGTCTCGCACGAGCTGAAAACACCGCTCACTTCGATACAGGGTTTCTCGCACGCGCTGATGGACGGCACCGTCTCCAACGAAACCGAAGCCCACGAACTTGCGGAGATCATCGCGCAGGAATCGGCGCGGATGCAGCGGCTCGTCGAGCAGATGCTTGAACTCTCGCGGCTGGAAGCGGGAACCGTGCCGCTCGATCTCGTTCCCATCCACGCGAATGAGTTCGTCGAAAACATCGGCAGGCGGTATGCACGGCTGGCGGAAGCACGCGGTGTAAGTGTTCGATGGAACGGGGTGCCGGTATTACTCTATGCAGATGCGGGGCGGTTGGAGCAGGTACTCGTCAATCTGCTCGATAACGCACTACAATACACGCCGGACGGCGGCGAGATCACGCTGCACGCGCAAAACGGTCGGCATGGCGTCGTGCAATTCGTTGTACGCGACACGGGCAAGGGGATTCCGGCGGCGGACATTTCCCGGCTGTTCGAGCGGTTCTACCAAGTGGATCGGGCACGGTCGGAGCATGGACGGCATGTCGGGCTTGGTCTGGCAATAGTGCGGGAGATCGTTGACGCGCATCGCGGCACGATCTCCGTGGAAAGCGATGTTGGGATTGGTACGACAGTGACAGTATCAGTACCGGTGGGGCAACCTGCGCTCTGGGCGGACGAACGCCCCGCGCTGGAACCCCGCGTATTTGATCGGCGTGCAGTTATTGGTGGGTGAGGGGGTCGTGGGGATGCCGATGGGGCTAGTGAATATATATGCACGGCGTATCGTGGCGGGCGCATTACTTGCGGTACTCTTGACCGCGTGTGCCGCGCCCGCAGCACCGGGGCAGACACCGAGTACGACGACGGTTGATAACGCGACCCGTGTGACGCGAGGAACAATCCGCACGGTGGTCTCCGCTAGTGGGAATGTCGCGTCACAGCAAGAAGTCTTGCTAAACTTTACCAGTGGCTCGACGGTGCGCGTCGTCAATGTTGCCGTTGGGCAGCGGGTGAAGCAGGACGATCCGCTTGGCAGCATTGACACCCGCGATCTCGAATTCACGCTCGCACAACAAGAGGCGAATGTCGTTTCCGCGCAGGCGAAATACGACAACACTGCCGCTGGCTCCACCCAGAAAGATATTGACATCGCGCAGGCAAATGTAGACAGCGCGAAGGCAAAGTATCAAGCAACCGCAACGACGAACCCGAAAGATATTGATGTCGCACGCGCAAACCTCAATAGTGCGCTTGCCGCCTATCAATCGGTTGCGACTATCAACCCGAAAGATATTCAGGTCGCACGCGCAAACCTCGACAGCGCGATTGCGAAGTACAATGCGGTTGTCGCAGGGACAACAACTCCACAGGACATCGCGAATGCGGAAGCATCGCTCCGCTCGGCGCAGGCAAAACTCGACAGCGTCCGCGCAGGCTCGAACAAGGCGGACATTATCTCGGCGCAAAACAAACTCGCACAGCAGCAGCAGAACCTCGAAAAAGTAAAGTCCGATAGCGCGAACACCAAAGAACAGGCGCGGATTACGTGGGAAAAATCTGCGGATGCTACACGCTCCGCGCAGCGCAGTTTCGACATCGCCAATGCAACCTATCAGCAGGCGTTACAGACGAACACCGATCCGAGCGGCTCAGGCGCAGGCACCACCGGTACCGCGACCACCAAAGTGGCGACAATCACGCCGCTCAAACTGGCGACCTACAAGCAGCAGGCGGACGCTGCATACCTCACCGTGCAGCAGGCGGAAAAGACGCAAGAGGGGAACCGCCTCACGTATGAGAATGCGAAGCAGGCGGAAATGACGAATATCACGACCGCCCAGCAGCAACTCAACGATTCCCAGACCTCCCTGAGCAAGTTGTTGCAAGGACCGACGCAGGAAGATGTGACGCAAGCACAATCGGCAGTAGATCAGGCGAAATCCGCACTCGATAAACTGAAGCGCGGCCCGACGGACACCGACATCGCCTCCGCGCAGGCGTCTATTGACTCTGCCCGTGCGACGCTGAACGATCTTCTCGCCGGACCGAAACCCGCCGACCTCGCCAAAGCGCAGGCGAGTGTAGATTCTGCCCGCGCAACCTTGAACGACCTGCTCAACGGCCCGAAATCAACCGATCTCGCGCAGGCGCAGGCGACGGTCAACTCGGCACAGGCGACCTTGACCGACCTTACTGCCGGACCGAAAGCAACCGATCTCACGACTGCGCTGGCGACGCTCAATCAGGCGAAGGCGCAGCGCGACCTTTCGAAACTCAATCTCGACAAGGCATCCATCAAAGCACCATTTGCCGGAGTGCTGACACAGGTAAATGTAGTACCGGGGCAGATCGCGGCGGGAACCGCGACCAATCCGAACTTCGACCTCGTAGACGATTCAACCCTGCATATTGATGTCAATATCTCGGAAATTGACAGCAGCAATGTCAAAATCGGGCAGACCGTGACGGTCACGCTTGATTCCGTGCAGGGGCAACCGACGCAGGGAACGGTGGAGCGCGTCAACCCGGTTGCGACGACCACCTCCAACGTCACCGCGTTCATCGCTCGGATTACACTAGTCAATCCTGCTGCGGGCGTGCGCCCCGGCGCGACCGCGACCGTGCAGATTCAGACGAACATCCGGCAAAATGTGCTCACGGTGCCGACCCGCGCCGTTACGCAAGTCAACGGACAACCTGCCGTTACGGTCGCATTCCGCAACTCGACGTTCCTCGTGCCGGTGCGTACGGGATTGTCGGACGGGCGCAACACCGAAATTCTCGACGGGTTGAGTGAAGGCGATGAGATTGTGGTGCCGAAGGCGGGCAGCGGCGCAGGTGGCGCGGCCCCCGGCGCGGGTGGCCCTCCCGGTCGGTAGACGGTAAAGGAGTTGTAGACGTGGTCATCGAAATCCGCGACATCACCAAGACGTACCAGACTGGCGATGTCGCCCTGCAAGTGCTGAAAGGCATCACGTTTACGATCAACGACGGCGAGTTGTGCGCCATCATGGGGCCGTCCGGTTCTGGCAAAAGCACGCTTATGAATATCCTCGGTTGCCTCGACACGCCGACGAGCGGTGAATACTTGCTCGATGGCGAGAATGTTGCGGAGTTCGATGAGACGCGGCTTGCGCGGGTGCGAAACCGCAAGATCGGCTTCGTCTTCCAGAGTTTCAACCTGATCAAGCGCACGAGCGCACTCGATCAGGTGCAATTGCCGCTCCTCTACGCAGGCGTGGACGAGAAAGAGCGGCACAAAAGGGCAACGGCTGCACTTGCGGCGGTCGGCTTGGGCGACCGGATGGATCACAAGCCGAACCAGCTCTCCGGCGGTCAGCAGCAGCGCGTAGCGATTGCCCGGTCGCTTGTTGCAACCCCGTCGCTGATCCTCGCGGACGAGCCGACGGGGAACCTCGATAGCCGGTCATCAGTGGAAGTGATGGACATCTTCCAGCGGCTCAATGCACAACTCGGTATCACAGTAGTCTTCGTGACGCACGAGCCGGACATCGCGGAATACACCCATCGCATCATCCGTGTACGCGATGGGTATCTTGGGGCGGATGAGCGTGTGCCGCATACTAAAAGCGCGGCAGACGAACTCGCGTCGCGGTCGGAACCAATTCAGATCCACGCGACTGCGTAGCCGAGAACTGAGAACCGAGAGGGAAGGAGCGTCGCATCATGGCACAGACTGTAACCGCCCCCGCGCCGATTGTCCCGCCGCCTGTGCCTACCATCGTCCCCGGAAAGCGTGTGGACGAAAACCGCAAAATTGCCGGAGACATGACGCAACTCGACCTCCTGAGTGAGCCGCCACACTTTCGCAAAGGGGGCGGCGGCGTCCCGTTGAGCGAGAGTTTTATGTCCTCGCTCTACAGCCTCAGCTCGAATATCCTGCGAACCGGGCTGACGATGCTCGGCATTATCATCGGTGTCGCTGCAGTCGTCACCTTGCTCGCCATCGGCAACGGTGTGGTCGCGGATGCACGCGACAAAGTGACCGCGAACGGCACGAATATTATCAGTATCTCTGCCGCGAATGCGAACGCGAACGGCATCCCGACGCCCGATAGCACGAACTCGCTCACATACGAGGACGCGCTTGCACTGCAAGACCCACAAAACTGCCCGGACTGTGCCGCTATTTCGCCGGAAATTCGTGCAGGCGGCACATTGATTGCGGGGAGTGCCCGCACATTCGCCCCGATCTATGGCGTGCTCCCCTCGTATGCCGAGGTCCACTCGTACAACGCGGTCGTGGGTACATTCCTTGTGGATGAAGACATCACGAGCAATGTGCAGAGTGTCGCGCTCGGTGCAACCGTCGCCACGACGCTGTTCGGTGAGGATGACCCGACGGGCAAGACAATCCGCATCAACGGTAACAGTTTCAAAATCGCGGGTGTGATGGAGGCGAAAGGCGGCACAGGCTTCGGTTCCCGCGATAACGCGGTTTATGTGCCGTTACCGATCGCGTCCGCCAAATTCACGGGTAATAGACAGCGTTCGACTGGCTCCGGCAAGAGTGTCAACGGTATTGACATCAAGGCGGCGAGCACCGAAAGCGTCGGCAAGGCGATGGCGGAAGTCAGCGACTTGCTCAATATCCGGCACCGCACGCGCAATAACACGCCGGACTTCCAAGTAACCAATCAGGCGGATCAGATCAAGGCGGCGGAGGAAAACCAGCGCACGCAGCAAATCTTCCTGCTCGTCATCGCCAGTGTTTCGCTCCTTGTCGGTGGTATCGGCATCATGAATATCATGCTCGTCAGCGTCACCGAGCGCACCCGCGAAATCGGCATCCGTAAAGCCATCGGCGCGAAAGAGCGCGACATCCTCACGCAGTTTATCGTGGAAGCGGTGCTCATCAGTCTGCTCGGTGCGCTGATCGGTGTCATCATCGGTGTAAGCAGTTCGCTGATCGTCTCCGCGACATGGAAGCGAACGATCATCTCGCCCGAATCAGTCGTCTTGGCGGTCGCGTTTGCGACGGCTATCGGTCTGTTCTTCGGGGTGTTTCCTGCTCAACGGGCGGCACGGTTGCGACCAATTGAGGCACTCCGGTACGAATAAGGAAGAGGGTGGGGATGCGTCGTCTCGGACAGATTTTGTTGATCGTAGTGCTGATCGGTGCAGCAGGGTTCGCAGGCTTGACCGTCGGCACGCGACGCGGCCTGATGGATGGGCAATCTACCGCCGCCGCCGACCGGAGCGCGTTTCAGGCAGTGCGGAGTTCACCGGTAGCGGGAGGCGGCACTGGCGGCACATTCCCCGGTGCGGCGGGCGGCGGTGCGCCCAGTAGCGGCGGGAGTGCGCCCGGTGGCGCAACGACGGGTAGCCCCGGTGCGCGTCCTGTGGGGACAGGTGCTGCCGGTGCCGGTGGCGGCGGTGGGAACCCTGCGGGCGGTAATGCTGCGGGCGGCAACCGTGGCGGTGTCCAAGGGAAAGTGACCACGATCAATGGCACCACGATCACCCTCACCGCTGCGAACGGCACGAACACCAC
>JBBRMX010000179.1:0-7581 GCA_038230615.1 Thermomicrobiales bacterium
ATCCTCGATTGCCTCGAAGCGGTGAATCGTCCCGGTTGGCACATGGACAAGTTGCCCGGGTAGCCAGTCGAACTGCTGATCGCCGAAGGTAAGCGTGACATGCCCGGAGAGGAGATAGAGCGTCTCTTCTTTGATATTGTGCTTTTGCAGGCTGAGCCGCTGCCCTGCGGTCACTTCCAGCACTTTACCCGCGTAGTCTTTGGTGTGCGCATACCAGATTTCGCGTCCCCACGGTTTGTCTACGACCTTCGGCGCGGTGAGCGGGCTGGTCGTCGTCTCGTTCGTCGCGGTCATGTCCATTCTCCACTCTGCGTGCGATACGCCCGTCGCATATCCGATAGCCTACATTGTAGCACGGGAGAACAAAAAAGGGCTGAGATATTTTCTCAGCCCTTTGCATTCATCGGAGACTGGGGTTACTTCGCGGCGGCGTAGAGTGCTGCGACTTTATCCCAGTTTACGACGTTCCACCACGACTCCAGATACTTCGGGCGGAGGTTGCGATAGTCAACATAGTAGGCATGTTCCCAGACATCATTGCCGAGAATTGGCGTCTGTCCATCGGTGAGTGGGTTGTCCTGGTTGGCGGTGGAAGTGATCGCCAGTTTGCCGCCATTGACGACAAGCCAGACCCAGCCACTCCCGAAACGCGCCGCACCAGCCGCCTGAAACTGCTGCTTGAAGGCGTCGAAACTGCCGAAGGTGCTGGTGATCGCCGCGGCAAGTTCGCCCGTCGGGGTGGAGGAACCACCGGGGGTCATCAGTTCCCAGAACATCGTGTGGTTCACATGCCCACCACCGTTATTGCGAACGGCGGTGCGGACGCCTTCCGGCAGGCTATTCAGGTTCTTGATGAGGTCCTGAGGAGAATGCGCGGCGACATCCGGGTGATCCTTCAGGGCATTGTTGAGGTTAGTGACATAGGTCTGGTGGTGCTTGTCGTGATGCAGATGCATCGTCTCTTCGCTGATCGTCGGTGCCAATGCGGTGTAGTCGTATGGCAGCGGGGGCAGTTCGTACGTCATCGGGAATAACTCCTTCCAAACCATGGGATTCAGCATGAGAAACGCAGCCGTCGCCGTCGCGTTTCCCTGAGATCAGTATGCACCCCTTGCCGAAGGGACGCAAGAACCGTTACTTCATCCAGACGATGGAGGCGACAATTGCGTCCACCTCCGCGCGATGGGTGCCGACATTCCGCACATCGAAATCGAACTCGGTGCCGCTGCGTATGACAACCCAGTACGTGACGGTAAGCGGGGTCGTAGTGGGTGCAACCTTCTTTACATAAGTGGAACTCATGATTTTGGATGGTTCGCCGCCGATTTTGCCGTCTGTTACCGCGCCATCGGTGTACGTGTAGTCGGTGCTTTTGGTGTGGCTGTTGCGGAATGCCTGTATACCGTCCGCCGCATTTCCCGTTGCGGCGTAGGTATTCATGTAGAACAGCACGCCGTCCGGTCCGTCCACCTCGACCACATTGTCTTTATCGCTAGCGAGTTTGGTAATCGTCCAGTTTGCGGGATACTGAAACTGCAGCCGCCCATCGGGGTCGGTCCAGAATTTCGTGGGGCTGTTGGCGGGGATGAGCGCGATAGAGGAGACAAGCGCGTCTACGTCTGCCTTCTGCGTACCGATTGCGCTGGCACGGAAGACATACTCGACATTGTTTTTCGTGATGACCCAGATCGTTCCGACGAGCGGCGTCGTGCCGGGGTTCGCTTTCGGCACGAAGGTGTAATTCATCTGCTTGCCCGATTCCCCCGCGACTTTCGTGTCGGTGATGGCGGCATCAGTGTAGGTGAAATCGTTGCTTTTCGCGTGGCTATCGCGGAATGCCTGCAACTCGGCGTCCGAGGTTTTTCCGGGCGCGTAGGAGTTGACGAAGAACGCGAGACCGTCGTTATCGAGGCGAACATCGTCTTCGGTCGTGTCTGCACCGAATTTCACAGCCCACGCGAGGGGGGCATTGAACTTCACACGGTTGTTTTTGTCCGCAATTACGCGCGTGCCGTTCGATGCAGGGGCGGAAGTCGCAACGCGAGTGGCGGTTCCTGCACCGCTCGTGGCAGGAAGGAAGCCGACAGAGGTCGGCGCGGCGGGGGTTGCCGCAGAGGTTGCAACGGGAGTTACGACAGAGGTCGAAACCGCCGCCGTATTTGCAGCAGTCGTTGTAGTACTTGGGCGGGCAGTGCCGCCTGTGATGGTGGAAAGCGAGATGACTGCGGTCGTTGGCGTCGCGTTAACATTGGCGACACTGCCGGGGGTCGCAGTGGCGACGGCATTTCTACTGTTGATGACCGATCCGGCAATGGCGAGCACGACGAGAAGCGCGATCAGACCGCCAACTATCCCGAGGATCACCGGCAACGGCCCGCGCTTTTTCGGCGCGACGGGGGGCGGAGAGGCGTAGCCGTACGGCTGTTGCGTCCCGTACGGGGGTTGGGTGGGCGCACCGGGATACCCCGGCGTCGGTGCCGTACCGTACTGCGGCGGTGCCGTGCCGTACGATGGCGGGGGCGGTTGCCCATATCCTGCGGTCGGTGGCGGTGCACCGTATCCGGTGGGTGGGTAGGTGCCATACGTCGGCGTACCCGTCGGCGGGAGCGGTGCGGTGCCATAAGTGGGGGGAGCGGGCTGTCCCGGTGCGCCGTACTGCGGTGGCACGCCGTATCCGCTGACGGGCGGCACCCCATATGACGGTGGCTGCGACCCCTGTGATCCCTGACCACCGATATTGGGTACGGTGTTCGGAGCAATCGCAAATGCGTCGCCTGTTCCCGGTCGGGGCGCGACGGAGAGTTGCGTGAGGGCCTGCACGACATCCGCTGCCTGCTGGTAGCGATCTTCCGCACGCTCCCGCATCAACCGCTCGACAATAGCGACGAGAGATTGGGACACTTCCGGGCGGACTGCCGCAAGCGGACGACGACGACGCCCGAAGGGTTCGCCCGCCAGCATCTCGTACATTACCAACCCGAGGCTGTACAAGTCGCTGCGCCCGTCAATGTAGCCGCTGCCGCTCGATTGTTCGGGACTCATATACAGCGGCGTACCGGGATGCCCGCTGACGATCTGCGTCCGCATACTCTCGTTGCCGACTTGCGCGATGCCGAAGTCGGTCAGTTTTGCGACGCCTTTGCGCGTGAGCATGATATTGGCGGGCTTAATATCGCGGTGCACGATGTCTTGCTCATGCACCGCTTCGAGCGCACGGCTGATGTCGAGCGAAACCGACACCGCCCGCTCGACGGGCAATTGCCCGATCTGCGTGAGGAGAGCGCGGAGGTCGGTACCGTCCACATACTCCATCACGAGGTAATAATTGTCGTCCGCATCGGTCGCCAGTTCGTGCACCGTGACGATATTCGGGTGTTGGGTCACGCCCGCCGCCCGCGCCTCGCGCTGGAACCGTTCAAGCGAACGCGCATAGAGGTCACGGTCACTTGCACGGCTGGCGAGGAGTTCCTTGATCGCCACATTGCGCCGCAACCGCGTGTCCACCGCGAGGTAGACACGCCCGAAACTGCCCTCTCCCACGACACGCTCGACGCGATATTTGCCGCCGAGCAACTCAGTCGGGGTGCCACCCGCAGGCGACGATGGGCGCGGCGATGCGCCGGACGGTTGGAACGAACCGGGCGGGCGGTTCTCGGACATCGCGGCACTCCTTCAGTAAGACAGCAAGGTACAGACCGTACGCACTTTTTATCACACCCGGACATTCCGTGCGACCGGCGTAGTGTGAAGACGTACGATCGTGTTGCATGGTTCCGCGAACGGGGCGGGATTGTGCCGTCCCGTTCAGCACGGCAAACCCTAGACCATAAACACGACCGACGCGAGGATTGCATCCATCTCGGCGCGATGGGAGCCGAGATTGACGCCCTGTATGGTGTAGACGGTTTTGGTGTGGATGACGAGCCAGTAGGCATAATCGCCGGGAATCTGATCGGGCGTGCTTTTGCGCACGTACGTGCTGCGCTGCGTTTTTGCCGGCTCACCGCCGATTTTTGTATCAGTGATGGGACCAAACATGTAGGTGTAGGTGGTATTTTTCGTGAGGTCTTGGGTTTGCTGCTGCGTCAGTACATCGAGACCGCCCGTCGGGAAGGAGCCGTCTATCGTGAAGAGGACGGCATCGGGGCCGAGGAGTTCGAGCAGCCGCCGTTCATCGCTGTTCGTGTTCACTTTCCATGTCGCGGGGTACTGAAGTTGGATCAGCCCATCGTTGTCGGTCCAGAACTTCACGGGGCTGTTCGTGGGGATGAGTACAATCGAGTTGACGAGCGTATCCACATCGCGCTGGCGCGTCCCGATGCCACTGGCGCGGAAGACGTACTCGATATTATTTTTGACGACGACCCAGATGGTGCCGGTGTAGGTCTGCCCCGCCGATTTTTTCGACACGAACGAGTAATTCATCTGCTTGGCCGGTTCGCCGCCGATACGGGCGTCAGCGACACGCCCATCGGTGTAAGTGTAATCGGTGCTCTTGGCGTGATAATCGCGGTACGCCTGCAATTCGGCATCGGGGGTGCTGCCGTCCGGGTAGGTATCCACATAGAACGATAGGTCGCCGTCATCGAGCCGGATACCGTACTCGTCGCTACCGCCGTTGATCGAGGCAAAGGTTACTTTCCACGGAGTCGGCGCGAAGAACCGGACGCGGCTATCGCGGTCTGCGATTACGCGGCTTCCGACGGGCGCGATGATTGTCGGCACCGGGGCGGGCGGCGCGGCGGTGCGTACGGCAGGCGGAATAGCGGAGGGCGTCGGGAGGCTGCGTGTTGCAGAGGGCGCGGGCAATGTCGGCGTGACTGCCGCTGTGGTCGCGGTCACGGTAGGCGCGGGCGTCGCGGGTTGAATCGTTGCGACGAGCGTCGTCGGGGGAACGGCGACGGTCGGCACAGTCGTTGCGCCCGGTGTCGCGCCCGGTGTCGCATTCGCACGGGCGGTTGCGGCACCGGAGACGGCGGACGGAAGCCCGAACGCGGCGTTGGTGGCGATGGCACTCAGAGGGAGTGGGGTTGCGGTAGGGGTCACACCCCGGCGGTTCCCGACAAGCCCAACGATCCCAACGATCACCAGCAATCCGACAACCCCGCCCACGACGCCGAGAATGACCGGCAATGTCCCACGCTTCTTTGGGTCGTTCGGCGGTGGGGACGGATACCCGGCGGGCGGGACGCCGTAGGGTGGTTGCGATTGTTGCGGCGGCGGATACGTGCCATATTGCGGCGGGGGCGTGCCATATGCAGGAGGAGTGCCGTACGGTGGCGGGTTGCTCTGTGGCGGCACTCCCCCGTACGAGGGCGGCAGACCATACGGCGGCGTGGCACCGGGCGGCAAATTGTCGGACATCGCGGCACTCCTCTCTAGATTTTTTCCTACATGATCGCAGGACACATTGTACGTGAGTTTCGGGTACTTATTATCTGAAATGATAACTCTGTTGGACGAACGCTTTTGCGCCGTAGAGAGTTCCATAGTGACCAATGCGGGAAAGATGCGGGGGAATAGGCGGGGCGTGCAACGGGTTTGGAGATAGATAGCATTGATCTATGCCGTATACTCTCGGTGCGACAGGTGACGGTCGCGCAGACTTGCGAGATGTAAACTAATGGTAACTACCCTGATCCCCCTCAATACTGTAACGACGGGCGACCCCGCGCACGATGCGTACGGGCGGCGCATCAATTACCTGCGGATCAGCCTCACTGACCGCTGCAACCTCCGCTGTGTCTACTGTATGCCCGCAGAGGGTGTGCGTTGGCAGCCGAAAGAGGACCTGCTAACCGACGACGAACTCCTGCGTGTTGTCCGTTTGGGGGCGGATGTTGGCTTCACGAAAATCCGTCTAACCGGCGGCGAACCGACCTTACGCCGCAATCTGCCGGAGATCGTACGCGAAATCGCCGCGAACCCCGCGATTACGGATATTGCGATGACGACGAACGGCATCCTGCTCTCCCGTTTGGCAGAGCCGCTGGCAGCGGCAGGGCTAAAGCGCATCAATGTCTCGATAGATACACTCGACCCCGACCGCTTCAGCCAGATTACGCGGGGCGGTAGGCTCGATCTCGTGATGGAAGGTATCGCGGCGGCGGAAGCGGCGGGCCTCGCACCGATCAAACTCAATGCCGTCGTGGTACGTGGGCAAAACGACCACGAAGTCGCCGCGCTCGCAGGCTTGGCATACGACCACCCGTGGCAAGTGCGTTTCATTGAGGTAATGCCGTTCGAGGGCGTAGACGATGTCGCGTTCGATTTCATGGTCCCAACTGCCGAGGTAATGGGACGCATCGCGGAACGGTGGGGGGTACTCACGCCTGACCCCGCCGCCGACCCGCACGACCCCGCCCGGCCGTTCGTTTTCCCCGGCGCACGCGGCTCGGTCGGGTTCATCAGCGCGATGACCGACGCCTTCTGCGCCACCTGTAATCGAATGCGTTTGACCGCAGACGGCAAACTGCGCCTCTGTCTCCTGCGCGACGACGAGGTAGACCTGCTCAGTATCCTTCGCAGCGGCGCGGACGACGATGCGGTGCGTCTCGCCCTGCGCGAGGCGATTTATCGCAAACCGTGGGGGCATGGCGTCTCACACGGCGAAGTCTCGCTAAACCGGGGTATGTCGCGCATCGGCGGATAACAACAGGCTCCATCCGAACCCCCCTCTCCATCGGGATGGAGAGGGGGATTCTCTATAAAACAAGCCGCTCCCCTTTTTTTGCGTATACTCCTCGTCGGGTGGGGTTTGGCGGCGACATGAACGATGTGGGGGCAATGTGCGGGAGTTGATCGGGGCCATCGTCCGATTGCAGGTGCAACGGTCGAGTCTAAAAATCGGTGGGAAGCCACACGAGCACTATGATCCCGTTGCCCTCGTTGCTGTATCCGCATTAGAGGTCACACCGGACGGCGCGACAGGCATCGCGGCGAACGGTGAGCGCATCCTCGATGTTCACAACAACGCGCATCCGCAATCGAAAAGCCGCCGCACAAATACGCTCTCAGCCGGCTTCACGGCGCACTACGACCGGATGCGCGAACGGTTCGGAACGTATCTCACGGACGGTATCGCGGGCGAAAATCTCCTCGTCACAACCACCGCTGTCTGGTCGCTGGACGATCTCGCACATGGACTGGTGATCGTGACGGCAAACGACGAAATCGCGCTCGGCGGCGTCATGGTGGCGGAGCCGTGCAATCCGTTCACGCGCTTTGCCCTGCGCTACCCCGCCGATGCCCCCGCTACCCGCGAGATAACCGACGCCCTGCAATTTCTCCGCGCCGGTACACGCGGTTTCTATGTGACCTACACAGGCGCACCCGTCAGCATCGCAGTCGGCGATCAATTGTACCGGCAGCGATGAGCGGTGCGAGCAGACGGGAACGCAACGCAATCACAAAATCAGGGTGGCGTTCTCCGCGTCCTTGCCCGTTGCGTCTCCGGCTGTTATCGCCCCGGTAACGGAAGGTGCAGCATATTCATGAGGGCGACGAATGCCGCACTGAGCGAGAGATATGCGGCGAGGCATCCCGCAAACATACGGCGCGACCAGCGGCGACGTACACGGG
>JBBRMX010000180.1:0-7481 GCA_038230615.1 Thermomicrobiales bacterium
GTCGGAAAGAGCGACGGCGGCTCCCGTAGCCCATCCCACGCGAGACCGACAATGTGGCGTGCTGATCCCGCGCCGGTGCCCGTCGTCGCGCCTGCAAGGACGAGTCGGGCAACACAGGTGGGATAGACGCGGGCGAACTCGGCGACGACCTGCCCGCCCAGCGAATGCCCGACGAGATGAACGGGCGGCAGATCGAGGGCGGTCATCCATCCGTGGAGTGCTACCGCAAGCGCGGGGATGTCGAGGGTTTTGTGCGGGCGGGAGGAATGCCCGAAACCGGGAAGATCGAGGGCATAAACGGGGCGCGTCGCAGCGAGCGGCGTCTGCACCCGACGCCAGTAAGCACTCGACATTCCGAGACCGTGAACAAGCACGAGCGGCACCATACCGGCGCGGTCGTGTCCGGCGGTACGAAAAAAGAAGCGTGCACCATCGTGCGCGATATACTTGCCGTCTCTGTCGTTGCGCGTGCTGTGCATCGTCGTCTGTCCTCGAATCCGTATGCCGGGTGTGTCGCGTGTGCGGCGCGGGTCGTAGATTGCGTCGTCGGGTACACCGAATACTGATACAGTAGCGCACGGAGCGGACAACACAAACACGGACGATGGGTGAACGATGGCGACAGACGCAGCAGAAACCGACAACCGCACGAAACAGGTGATTGTCGTCAATCAGGCACTGCGGCTCCCGATGGGCAAACTCGCCGCGCAAGTCGCGCACGCCGCCATCGGTGCATTCTTGACAGCGGGCAGAGACCAACAGACGGCGTGGTTACACGCGGGGATGCCGAAGATTGTCCTTGCCGTCCAGACCGAGACGGCATTGCGGGAACTGGAAACACAGGCGCACGCGGCGGGCATCGCCGCATTCCTTGTGCAGGACGCGGGGCGAACCGTTGTTGCGGCGGGAACGACGACATGCCTCGGCATCGGCCCCGCCCCTGCGACGGCAATTGACGTGCTGACGGGTGATTTGCGACTGTTGTGAACGCGCCCGGATCGGTCGTACGCGGTTGCGGAGCGGTGAGAAACGGCATAAATTGCCCCGCCCATCCTGTAGGAACGGGCGGGACACTATTCAAGGGTTCGTTACCGTGCCGCCGGACCGAACTTCGGGTTCGTGCCGGGGATTTTCCCTGCCATCGCCGCCGCTGCCAGCCCGCCGAGCGCGATTGTCAGGGCCTTATTGCCGAGAATTGCCTGCAACACATCGGGCTTGTCCTGATGCTGCGCCGCCGTGGTCGCCAGCGCACCGGGATCATTCTGCTGCGCGTGCTGTGCTGCGCGTGCGACATCCTGCGTGCTCATCTGCTGCGGGTCAGAATGTCCGAGACCGATCTTGCTCGCCAAGTCTTGAAGGGTGCCGCCGCTCCCGCCGAGCAGGTTGCCCATTAGGCTCCCCGCCACCGAGTTGAGCAACCCGCCGCCGAGACTGCCAAGCGGGTTTGTGCCGCCAACGCCGGGCGTTACGTGATCGCTATATTCCTGTGTGGACGTCTGCGCGAGGGCATCCTGCGCGTACTGCTGAAATTGCCCCTGCGGTGCCTGCCGCAGGAGTTCCTGCGCCTGTTGCGGATCGTACCCCTGTGCTGCACTGGTGTCGCCTCCGGCAGCACTCGCCATCTGCCGGAGAAAATCGGTATTCATCTGGAAACTCATTGTTGCCTCCTCTATGCATGATACGTAGATAGTCGCTCCATTCCTCCTTTCCAATGCAGGACGGATGCCAGCAGGCGGCGAGATCGGCGTGCAGCCATGCCGCGCCTTCTCACTCGAAGCGGAGCGCGTCAATCGGCTTGAGGTGTGCGGCGCGGCGGGCAGGATAGACACCGAAGAATATCCCCGTTACGACCGCCACTCCCACCGCCACCGCGACCGACGCGAACGACACGGTAGATTCCTGCCAGACCGCACTGACGAGTTTCGCAATCAGCACGCCGAGTATGACACCGATGACCGCCCCGATGAGGCTAATCAGGGTACTTTCGACCACGAACTGTGTGAGAATCGTCCCCTCCTGCGCCCCGATCGCTTTGCGGATGCCGATTTCGCGGGTGCGCTCGGTAACGCTGACGAGCATGATATTCATGATGCCGATGCCACCCACGAGTAATGAAATCCCCGCCACCACGACGAGGAAAATGCGGATGAGGAGCAGGGTGCTCTGCACGGTCTGAAGCAATTGCTCCTGCGTCGTTACCTCGTAATCCACCTGTTGCCCGCCGGTGATGCCGTGGCGCACATTGAGCGTGTCGGTCACTTGATTTACCACAGGACTGACGGCGGCTTGGTTCTGTGCCTTGATGTTGATGGAGTCCACGAGTCGCCCGCGTTTGATCGTGCTGATACCCGCCTTCTCGCCGCCGAGTTGCGCGAGTGCGGTGGTGATCGGCACATATGCCTGCGAATCGGGCGAGTTGAACCCGCCACTCTTCGAGGTCATAACGCCGACCACCCGGAATGCTTTGCCGGTGATCTGCACCGATTGACCGATGGGGTCGTCGGTGCCGAACAGCGTCTCCGCCAGCGACGGGCCGAGCACCACCACACTGCTGTTGCCGGAGACATCATTGTCGGTAATGAAATCGCCCTTGCCGACGGTGCTGTTGCGGACAGTGGTGTATTCCGGCCAGACGCCGATGAAGGTGGCGAAGGCATTGGCGGAACCGGCAGTAATCTGCCCGCTGCGCTGCACTTCCGGCGAGAAGGCGACCGCCCCCGCGCTGCGGATATTCGCAGACTGCGCGAATTCTTGGGCATCTTCGAGCGTGATGCTCGCGTAGCGTTGCCCGGTGGCAACGCCGTTGGTCGTCGCGCTCGATCCCTGAATCGTGACGAGGTTCGAGCCGTTGCTCTCGAGTTGTTTCTGGATACTGCCGGAAACGCCATTGCCGATTGCCAGCAGCCCGACGACCGCCGTGACGCCGATGATGATACCGAGCATCGTCAGGGCGGAGCGCATCTTGTTCGCACCGAGGCTGCCGAGTGCGGAGGCGACGATTTCCGAGAGCGGAATGCGCCCGCCGCGCCGCGTCTTCGGCGGGGTACTCAGGGTGGGCAGTTGCGCCTCCATCCGGCGATTGCCAGTAACGGCGGCGGGTCTCGGCGGGGGTGTATCCGTGAGAAGACCTGCAAACGGGCGTTCCGGCGCGAGGGGCGGGGCAGCGACGGCTTCCTGCGCCGCCCACGCCGCAATAATGTCGCGCAGTAAGTCGTCTTCGGTGGCGTACTGTGCACGCAGGTCGTCGAGCGGTATCTGTGCTTCCGTCGCGATCTCCGCGAGCGTGGCACGACCGACACTCGTACGAGCGAACACCCGACGTGCCGCAGCGTGGACGGCATCGCGGGCGGTGTCGGAAGAGGTAGTAGTCATCGGGATTCCTTTCCGGTCTTTGCAGACCCGTATACCGATGAACGTACCCGTGTGGTATGAGAAACGGCTGAGATTGGCGTATCCAATGCAGGACGAACGGGCGAAATATCGCTATTGCGGAACGCGGCGTGATAGCATGATCGTCCGGTTCGGGGCGGGTGCCGCGATGAGAAGTGGTCGGAGGCGTGGGGAGTATGATGCAGCGATTGTCCCTGCCCCGCCTCGGCGATCAGTCGCCCGCGATCCGACGGTACACACTGATGGTCTTCGTGCTGCTGACCGCGTTCGGCGCGTCCGATCTGCTGTTCAATCTGTATCTGACGCGCCTCGGCTACCGCGAGGATTTCATCGGGCTGGTCAATGCAGTCACGCAGCTTGTCTGGGCAGGGGCAGCGGCGACTGCGGGCGTGCTGACGCAGCGATGGACGGCGCGGCGTGTGCTGATCGCGGGGGCGGTCGTGCTGGCTGCCGGGTACGGGGTGCGCACGGGCATGGATGCACCGTGGGCGATCATCGCGGCGGCGGCAGTGGGATCCATCGGCGGGGGGTGGATATTCGCCATCGGCATGGTGTACATCGCAGAGTACACGCAACCGGAGACGCGCATCGGCGCAATCGCGCTCTACTCAATGGCGAGCAGCCTTGCGACGACGCTCGGCAGCGTCGGTGGCGGGTGGTTGCCGCGCCTGTTCGCGGTGGCGGGCATCGGCGAGAGCGAGGGCGTAGCACCGCTGCGGGCGACGATGTATTTGGGCGCAGGGCTGATCGCGCTGAGCATCGTGCCGCTGCTCGGTATCGGACCGCCACCGGATGCGCTGCCCGCCCCCGCCGTTGCACCGGACTTATCGCTCGCCGGGACGCGACGCACCCCGCGACAGCAGACGCGCCGCGATGTGACGGTGTATTTCGTGTATGTCTTCCTGTTGGCATCGGCA
Source organism: Thermomicrobiales bacterium (assembly GCA_038230615.1). Taxonomy (GTDB): domain Bacteria; phylum Chloroflexota; class Chloroflexia; order Thermomicrobiales; family JALYUS01; genus JBBRMX01. Next base: position 4,308 of record JBBRMX010000180.1, read on the forward strand.
GTGGCAATGGTGCTGCCGTTCTACAATGTCTATCTCGCCCGTAATGGCTTGAGCACAGGAGCAATCGGGCTTGTGTACGGTGCCGGGGGCGTCGTCGGAGCGATATTCGGGCTGGCAGTACCGTGGCTCGGCGGGCGGCTCGGTGCAGCACGGGGCGCGGGGATTCTGCGCTCGGTGCCGGGGGTACTCTTCGTTGCGCTCGTGTTTGTCTCCCCGGTGTGGCTGGCGGCGGCGGCGCACATCGTCCGGCGCGGTTGCTTCGATGCCGCGTACGCCCTCGAATCGAATATGGCGACGCGGCTCTTTCCCGCGCCGGTGCGGGCGAATGTCTTCGCGTGGCGGGAGGCGGTACTCAGCCTCGGCATCGCGCTGCTCAGTCCGGTGGGGGGCGTGCTGATCGTGCGGTATGGGTACGGGGCGGGGTTTTCCTTCTTCGCCGTGCTCACGGCGGTGATGGCGACACTCTTTCTCGTCTACTTTGTCCCCCGCGAACGGGCGGCGCAGGACACGCAGCATTGACAACGTGTGAAGCGAACAAGGACGGCATGTCTCCTCGCTATGTCTCGCGCCCATGATGCGCCAATGCTACGCGATACTGCGGTGAGAAACGCACGTTATCGAATTGACCTGCTGTTTCCACCTCGTATTCGGCCCGGCGTTCAGTAGCCGATAACAAGAATCCCTGTAAGGGGTAGCGATAGCCTTCCACTTGCGTACAGCGAATCGAAGAAAGCAAGCACAGCCTCAAAATCTCTGTCACCTTTATAGATTCTGCGTACCGCGATGACAAGATAGTGAACGTCATGCATCATGCATGCTTGGAAAAGGTCCTTTAAGAATTGGTAATTGTCCACTGCACGACCTGCTTCCACTTCAATTACCGTGCGGTTAGGCGCGTGATAGGCGTCTGCATCGAAGTATTTTTCTAGCCGACCATTTTTACCAAATAGAACAGGTACACGAATCTTGTCCACATCTTTCTTACCGCTTTCCACGGCATAGCCCTGCACAAGGAGCTGTTCGCGAATGTGAGCAAGCACGGCATTACTTGGAAGATCATGTTCGGATGAACTAATATCTGGCAAGGCGTCGATGAAAATATTGACCACATTGTTTAAATGGTCTGGGATCTCAGCCGATTTAGGGAAATACTGCCACTCTATCATCTCAATCTCGCTTACTCGTAAATAAGGATGCCGCTCTTCGCCTACTTGTGCAGCATAACAAGACTACTATTCAGCCGTTGAGCGGCTTGTTGCGATGTCGGTGCTTATTCATCTCCAATTTTGTGAAACCAATCGTAGCATACTCGTCCGTGATTAGGTGTGCGTAAATAAATGGCATATGTAACGATGGCATTAAGTTTGCCGTTTTGGTTCTTACCCGCAGTAGCAGGAAAAAGGGGAGGTGCCGAGGGGCGGAATCGAACCGCCGACACTGCGATTTTCAGTCGCATGCTCTACCGACTGAGCTACCTCGGCATGAGGCTTGCCGATAGTACCCGTTTGCCGCGCCGCTGTCAAGGGGCGGTTCCTTGCCGCATATCCTTCGCGCCCGTATGATAGCGGCGAGAAACAATGCAGCCAAATGGGAAGGGAAAGCGATGCGGACAAATGTCGTGAAAGAAAAACTCTATCGGGGCGAAGTGGCAATGGGGCCGTTCGTACCGCTTGATGCCCCGCTCGTGATGGAGTTGACCGCCTTTAGTGGGTTCGATTTCGGCATCATTGACTGCGAACACGGCTATCAGGGGTTGGAGAGTGTCTACCATATGACCCTCGCCGCCGAAGCACGCGGCATGACTGCCATTGCTCGTTGCCCGCAGCGCGACCCGCAAGTCATCCTGCGCTTCCTCGACCTCGGCGTGCAGGGTCTGCATGTCCCGCAGATCAACACCAAGCAGGAAGCGGAAGATTTCGTGCAGGCGTGTACCTATCAGCCACGTGGCTGGCGCGGGAGTGCCTCCCCGCGTGCGGTGGATTTCGGCTTGAGCGGCATGTCCACCTATGACGCAATGCAGTTCACCAATGCGAACATGCTCACCATCGCCCACATCGAAAACCCCCGCGCCGTCGAGAATCTGGAAGCGATCTGCGAGGTGGACGGGCTGGATGTACTCTTTCTCGGTCGCGGCGATCTCTCGCACGCGCTCGGTGTGCCGAACCAATTTGAGCACCCCGCCGTGATGGAACTGATGGAGCGCACCGCCGAGAAAGCCAAGGGCAGTGGCAAAATCCTCGGCACCGTCGTGCGCGATGCGACACAGGCGCGGCAAGCAGTTGCGATGGGCTATCTCTACATCGCGTGCGGCGCGACCAGCTTCATGGTGCAGGGGATGAAGCAGTTCATCACCGATGTCAACGCGACATAATATCCAGTTTGTGCGATACTCCCTCCGCGTGGGGCGGCGGGAGCGATGCGAGATGCGCGATGCGTGACGAGGGAAAGGGCAACCATGGCGGCAAGCGCGGCGGCGGAATGGCTGACCCGGCGGCGGTTCGTCTTTGTGTGCGCGGCGACGGCGATGCTCGCGGCGTGCGGGCGCGATACGGGCGATGGCGGTGTGAAAGTCGTCATTACCCCCGCGCCGCCGACACCGACATTGCCGCCGCGCACCTTCACGCAGGTTCCCGCGTCGCAACCGACGCCGACGCCTGTCGCCTTCTCCCCCAACAGCCCGACGATTACCAATGTGCTCAGCAGCCAATTGTCAGCGGGCAGCAAGGCGAAAGTGAAAGACAGCGCGGACGGTCTCTCGCTCCGCACGATGCCCTCGACCAAAGCCGACATCATCGAGAAACTGGCGGCGGGGACACAACTGGGCGTGCTCGCGGACCCTACCGACGCCGAGGGGCGCACATGGGTCAAAGTCTCGCACGGCACCAATCAAGGGTTCGTCGCCGCCGAGTTCGTGGAACGGATTTGATGCGTCTCTTCTCCCTATGCGGTCTGCTCGTCGTCCTGCTGCTTGCGGCGTGCGGCGGCGATACCGCAAACTCCGCAGGCCCCGCGACGCCCATACCCGCGAAGACCGCCGTGAGCGGGCAGGCGACGAGCGGCACCCCTCCCGTTGCCCCCGCGAATGTGCCGCCCGCTATGGCGACCGCGCCACCCTCTGCCGTTGCGCCGACCCTGCCGCCGATCACGCCTGCCATGCCGACGCCCGCCGTCAAC
>JBBRMX010000181.1:0-7456 GCA_038230615.1 Thermomicrobiales bacterium
ACGACAGCCAACTCGGCGAGCACCGCGCCTTGGATAATGCCAAAGGTGGTGAGAATGATGACGCCCAACTGCTCTTTCATTCGCTCGGCCGCCGTGCGGGCTTGGGGCAGGGATCGCGTGGGCGACTCCTGTGTGTTCGGAGTATCCATCAGTACGCGATATTGAACTGCTGGCAGCGATGCAGTGGTCGCTCCAACTCATCGAGCACCGCCACCGCGAAGTCCTCGGGGCTGATAGTGCCCTGCATGGATGCGCCTGTGACTGGCTGCTCGCCGCCGAGCCGGAACTGCCCGGTGCGCGCCCCCGGCTCGAAGTGTCCTGCGGGGCTAAGGAACGTCCAGTTGACATCCGATGCACGTATCAATTTGTATGCGTCGTAGACCGCAAGCGCAGGCCCAAGTGCCTCGGTCGGCATCTGCTCCTTCTGCTCGTCAATCACCCTCCGGCCCGGCTTAATTTCGAGGCTCGATGCTCCCCCGGTGAACAGTACATATGGGATGTCCTCCTGCTTTACTGCCGCGAGGATAGCACCAATAGCCGCGAGGAATGCATCGTTCCCGCCCGCGCTCCAAGGGCTGAGTGCCGCGACCGCAGCATCGTGCCCTCGCCCCGCATGGCTGAGTGCTTCTCTATCGCTTGCGTCAGCAACCACGGTGTGCAGCCGTGCGGTGTCGGTCTGCGTAGCAGGTTGTCGGGAAACCGCTGTAACGCTATGTCCTCTAGCCAACGATTCTTCCACAACGCGGGAGCCAACATTGCCTGTGGCTCCGATTACCAGTATTTTCATACACTTTCTTCCTACTCCAAAGACGCATGTCGCTCATTGAGACAGATTCGCCGTCCGTGGAACTCGATGAGCGACATGCGTCTTGGCGATACACCGAAGCGTCTCGAACCCGGTCGGCTTTGGGATCAAGACCTTTCCCCGGTACCGCGATACGGCCTACCGGCTATGAGACGCTTCCGCGATACATCGCTGGTATTGACCATTCCTCTCTATTCGTTACGGCGTGACCGTCGTCAGCCGCTCTTTAGACATGGACGAGGGATCAACCATCGCGCCGAGCTTTGGTCCCGCTTGGGAAGCAAATAGGGTCTTGTTCCAGGTGTCAGCTGCCTCTTCGTTCTCCCAGCGCATGATCAGTACGTAACTGCCATCGGCAGCCCGTAACAGTTCGCGCCCGTGGTAGCCCGGGTGCTTCGGCCCGACCTCGCGCTGTATCTCTTTCTCCAACTGTGCAAAGGTATCGGCATCCGCGCCCTGCTGCAACCGGTACTTTGCGATCTCAACAATTGCCATCCGTTTGTTCCTTTCGGCTGTATAGTAGAAGTAATGACGCCTTGCATTTTTGTTGCGTGCGCACGCAATGAAGATGACTGCGTGCATTGTAGTTGCGTGCACATGCAATGTCAAGAGGAGGAGCGGGATACAATGGCGATGAAATTCACCGAAACAGAAGGCGATGCGTGGGGACGCTTTCTCAGCGTACACGCCGCCATGATGCGCAGACTCGATGACATGCTGCAAACAACGCACCGCATCTCGCACGGAGAGTTCGAGGTGCTCCTGCGCCTCTCATGGGCACCGGACAACCGCATGCGGCTGCGCGATCTGGCAGATGCGAGTGTGTTGACGCGCAGTGGCATCAGCCGCTTGGTAGACCGGCTCGTGCAGGCAGAGTTCGTAGCCCGTGAAACCGCCTCGGAGGACGGCCGCGGTGCGTACGCCGTGCTGACCCGCGAGGGCAAGCGGAGGCTGAAGGTAGCCGAACGCGACAATATCGCGCTGGTACGCGAGCACTTCCTGAGCCTCTACAGCGAGGAAGAGTTGCGGCAGATGGGCGGCTTTTGGCAGCGTTTTCTCGATACCGACCGCAGCGCTTCTCCACCGCACAGTACGCCAAGAGTTGTGTGACACAGACGTGAACCCGTCTCATAGACGTTGCCGAGCAGGATAGAGAAATACCCACGTCCCGCATCTCTCACAACGGCGAGATGCAGCACGCGGGTACTTTTTCCCCACTATCCAACGATCAACGACCGAAACCCGATTATCCCTTTACCGCGCCCGCCGTCAGCCCGGAGATAATTCGCCGCTGGAATGCAAGCACGAGAAAGACGAGCGGCAGCGTCACGATCACCGAGGCAGCAGTGATCTGCCCCCACGGGTACGCGGAAGCGGCGTCCGCCCCCTCGAACTGCGCGATCGCGACGGTCGCCGTCAGGCGGTCAGGCTGGCTCATGAAGGTGCGGGCGAACAGGAATTCGTTCCACGCCTGAATGAAGAGCAGAATCGCCGCCGTAAAGACGCCCGGTGCCGCAAGCGGCGTGACGATCTTGAAGAAGGTCTGCATGCGCGTGCAGCCGTCTACCCGCGCCGATTCTTCCAGTTCCATCGGCAGGTCACTGAAGAACGCCGTCAGCGTCCAGATACAGATCGGCAGCGTGAAGGTCACATTCGGCAGGATCAGTGCCAGATAGTTATTTGTCAGGTTCCAGTGCGTCAGCGGCACATCCTGAAAGTTCCGGTACAGCGGCCCGATGATCGCAATACCGGGGAACATCGCAATGCCAAGCACCAATGCCAGCAAGATATTCTTGCCGGGGAAATTCAGCCGCGCAATCGCGTACGCGCAGAATGCCCCGATCACCAGCGAGAACGCCGTCGCGCTGCCCGCCACAATCGCGCTGTTCAGCAGCGACCGTGTGAACCGCTCGATGTGGAAAATCTGGTTGTAGCTGGCGAATGTCGCGCTGGCGGGCAGATACTGGATCGGCACCGCATACAAGTCGTTCTGCCCCTTGAGCGACGTGAGAAAGGTCCACACGAACGGTGCCAGACAGAAGAAGACGAACACCGTGATAAATGCATACAGCGCGATCTGCCCCGGCACTTTGGATTTCGCGCCGCGTGCAGCCAGCATTTTGTCTTTCGCGGCGTCGCGCGTGCGTGCATTGCCCGGTATATCAATCTTCGCAGATGATTCCATTATCGCTTCCCTCCCTGCGTCGGCGCACCAAGCACCTTGATATACACGAAACTAATCAGCACCACGATCAGGAAGGTAGACATCGCCAGCGTCGAGCCGTACCCGAAGTTCAGGCTGGTAAACAACGTGTTGTACGCATACAGCACCAGCGTCTCGGTACTCTGCCCCGGCCCACCGTTCGTCAAGACACGCGGCAGGTCGAAGATACGCACCGCGTCAATCGTGCGGAACAACAGCGCGACCAAAACACTCGGCTTGAGCATCGGCAGCGTGATCCGCCAGAAATTCGACCATCCCGTCGAGCCGTCAATCGCCGCCGCCTCGTAAATATCGGCAGGAATCAATTGCAGCCCCGCCAAAAGCAGCAACGCCATAAACGGCGTCGTCTTCCAGATTTCCGCCCCGATCACCGCCCAGATCGTCACTTCCGGTCGGGCAAGGAAGATAATCGGCTTATCAATAATGTGCAGCCGCATCAGCACATCGTTCATCACGCCCCAACGGGCATCGTAAATCCATTGCCACATCTTCGCCGATACCACCGTCGTCAATGCCCACGGCACCAAGACGGCGGCACGGACGATGCCCCGCCCCTTGAACGCACGGTTGATAACCAGCGCGATAATCATGCCGAGCACCAGTTCCGTGAACACCGACACGAGCACAATCGTGAAGGTGACGCGCACCGAGTTCTGCCAGCGGTCATCGCGGACCACATCGGCGTAATTTTGCAGCCCGATAAACGGGCGTGGCTGATCGGCAAACCGCAAACTGATCTTGTGCATACTGTCGTTGATCGTGCCGAGCAGCGGAAAAAACGCCACCAGCAGAATGACGATTATCGCAGGCAGCGCGAGCGTCAGACCGAGGCGGGCGTCCGCGCGCCCCTGTATGCTGGGACGGTTCTTTACGTTGGTGGCGGGCGTTGTGGTTGCTGCCGCCCGTGGTGTGGTTGCCATCGGTCCTCCCTCTCAACACGCGACGCGCAAACGGGGCGGGTGACGGACGGGCGGAACGCCCCCCTGCACCCGCCCCGCAGCACGCGGCATTTGCCGTATCTCGCCCGTTAGCCCTTCAGGATCGTCCGCATCTTCTCTGCCATTTGCTTGATCGCGGCATCCGGCGCGAGTTGCTTCGCCATCGCCTGCCCGAACGCGGGCTGGATGGCGTCGGACGACATCTGCGCCCAGAACGGTGTCACAGGGCGCGGCTTGAGCGTGCTCAACGACGCCTGTGCGCTCTTGGCATAGGGGAACTTCGCCTGCACTTCGGCTTCATCGAAGACCGCAGGGCGGCTCGGCAAGTTGCCGTTGCCGAGAATACGCGCCTTCTGGTACTCCTGACTGGTAAGAATCTTGATCGCTTCGAGCGATTCTTTCTGCTTCTTGGAGAACTTCGATACGCCGAGGTTCCATGTACCGAGGCAGCCCGCGCCCGGCATCGCGCCGTCCTTCGAGGGAAGCCCGGTCACGTCCCACTGCTCTTTCGTCAGTTTGGTGTCCGGCTTGTAGAGGTCGCCCGCGTTGGAGTACCACAACCGCATGAAGACCGCGCCGCCGCCCCGGAAGATGTTCATCACATCCGCGCCCAGTTTGTACTGCAAGGCGGCTTCCGGCGTGATCTTGTCGGTGTAGACAAACCCGACGATCCGCGTGAGCGAATCCACGCCCGCCGATCCTTTGTCCACGATCACATTCAGCTTGTCGCTCGGCCCGTCCACGAGGTCGCCCCCGTAGCCCCAGAGTTTTTCCATCCAGTTGATGATGCCGCCTTCGTTCTGCGTCATCTGCTCGATGAAGCCGAGGGTGTTCCCATCCTGCAACTTCTTCGCCTGCATCACCATCTCATCGTACGTCTTGGGAGCCTTGAAGCCTGCCTTGTCCAAGAGGTCTTTGCGGTAGTACAAGCCGGGGCCGTTGTTGAACCACGGCACCGCGTACAGTTTGCCGCCATAGGTCGCGCCGTCCAGCGTCCCCTTGAAGAACTTCGCCTTCTCGTCGGCGGGCAGCACATCGTCCACGGGGATCGTCCACCCGGCGGCGGCGAACTCCGGCACAAACGGCACGTCCATCGAAACAATGTCGGCGGTGGCGTCCTTCGCCGATGCGACCGTCACAAACTTGTCGTGCAAGTCCGTCGTCGTCGCGCCCTGCTCCTGATAGGAGATTTGCAGGCTCTTGTTGTTCTTGTTGAAGGTGTCTACCTGCATCGGGCCGAACCCGGAGGTGTCGCGGGCGGCAAACCATGTGACGGTGGTCGCCATGCCGCTGTTCTGCACGGCGGGGGCAGTCGTTGCCGCGCCGCCCGTGGTAGCGGGGGCGGTCGTTGCTGCGCCCGTTGCGGGGGCAGTTGTTGCACCGGCGGGCTTGGTCGCTGCGGTCGTCGCAGCGGGGGCGGTCGTCGCGGCATCACCACCGCACGCCGCGAGGATCGCGGTGCCTGCGGTTACTGCCGTGCCGAGAAGGAATCCGCGGCGGCTCAGTCGTGTGCGTTTCTCGTCCATGTGCGTGTTGCTCCTTGTTGTCGAATGCTCACCCAAACGTATACACCGCGAGAAGACCCGTGCAGAACCGAGAACGATTGCCGCGCTGCATCCGGCATCTCCCCGCATCCCTCATCGTGCAGACACCGACACACGAAGCGGCGTCATCGCCCGCCCGCATCACTGCCCGTACTGCGTTGTTACATGCCGCGAATCATAGCCGCAGAGTAGATACTTGTCAATATCGCCCGATCTTACACAAAAGAATGTGGGCAAATGTACAGTGTACAACCCTCCCGCACGGCGTTTTCCTGTCGCCCGCATAGCCCTGCAAATAAAAACGGCGACTATGTACTTGACAGACTCACTACATATTCGATAGCGTATTAATAATATCTTCTGCGTTTTTCAATGCGATGTAGAGTTCGCGTGTGAGATCTCCCGGGAAGGGCAATTTGTAGTCTGCATTTACCCTCCGGCGTTTCAAGTTGTCGCCTGTGGTTCCGATGAATGCGTATCGAGAGTCTGATCGGTGTATCGGGTCTTGAAATGGTTGCCAAACAACCATATGTGAGGATCCGCCAGTCCGGGGGAAGGGTTGGTAAGTCTGCTCATACCAAGCACGCGCAGAGCAGTACGCAGCATAGTAGGCGCGACTAATCGCAGAACGCTTGCAGTGTTCTTCATTGCGTCCCGACAATTCCATTGCAAGAGCCAAGTAATCATCCCATACAAACATTAGGCAGGCTCTATATCAATCGCCATCTTGTTTTGCACATCAGGCACGACTTGGAACCACCACTTCTCACCGAGATGACGCAGCCGTTTCAATGCCACATCTACTGGCAGAGGAGATTGGATGAAGAGAAACAATTGATCGGCGTCCGGTTCATCGGGATCAGATACGACCTCTAGTACAAGAGAGGATATGTTTTCAAAGTGCTCCACGATATTGTGGCGTGCGATCAGAAGAATATGTATCAGATGTGAGTTTTCCTGTAGAAATGAAGTAACAGAGGCTATGTCACGGAACGTGTAAGCGTTCTGTAACTCCAACAAATCTCCGTCCAGTTCAGAGGACACCTCGTTACTTGCAACTTCGCTTGTAACGAACTCGCTAATCATCATGCCAGACATCCGTGACATCCATTGAAGTCCTGCTCCGTCAGTTGGTCCGTACCTGCGGTGCCCCTCAGTTTTTCGCAACAGGTGGAGCGCGGAAAGGGCTGCAGCGAGTTGAGATCGCAACTCTGCTTCAACTCTGTCTTTAGCGGATTTTGACAAGGTATACGTTGGTGACGGGTTCGACCATACGCCCCTAGGCAGATCCCTCGACGGTATCAGTGTCATCATTTCCTTAACTAGCTTCTCCGGGTCCGGTTGAATCGGTGTCTGAGTTCCTGCCTGCGGGGGGTGAAAAATGCTAGACCGAGGTTGAAGAGAATATGGAAGACCGGCGGTTTGCGTGTCAAGCATTTGAATCTCCTCCCACAACCTCTTTCACTGTCTGCTCAAACCAACTACGAAGAGTGTCCAAGTTCTGAATTAGTGTGAGTTCATTCTTTTTGGGTTTGTCAATATTAAAGTTCACAATACATGCCACTTGTGTAGGGCTATTTAGATCATACTCTATTGCCACCGTCGCAACCCATGGCTTCTTATCATAAACCAGCTTAACTCCGCCACCTTTTAGCGTTTCGCCACTATCTACCGGCAGATCAAGTATTTTAGGCGAAAATAGTTTTTTCAACACTGCGTCTAAATCTTGCTTTGGGAGCGTGGCAGTTGCGTTGAGATTAATACCCACTGCCGTTGCAGTTTGATTTTTTAAGGCTTGATTAAATGCTAATTGAGAAACATTCATAAGCCTCGACATAGATACATTCCCCGCTTGGTTTACCACAATACTCGGTGGCTGCGGTGGCTGTGGCTTTACATTTATAAGTTGCAAATCATCGTAGACGACAAACTCAACTTCACTAGT
>JBBRMX010000182.1:0-7380 GCA_038230615.1 Thermomicrobiales bacterium
AAAGGCGATATGGTCGCTATGATGGCGGCAGCGGGAACCGGGCAGTTGCACCCGATGCGGGGCTTCGACCCTGAGTATACCGACATCGTAGACTACATCGTCCGCATCACCCATCGCATCTGGGAGGAAAAAGCGGTGGGCCTGATCTACGATACTTACGGGCATAACATCTCGGTCTGGTCGCCGGAAGGGTTGTCGAAAGGGCGCGAAGCAGTCGTGGCGGACACACTCCGCGCACTCAATGCGTACCCATATGTCCGCATTTATGTTGATGATGTCGTCTGGAGCGGCAACGAGAACGACGGTTTTCACACCTCGATGCGTGCGACCTCCACACGAATCAATACAGGACACAGCATCTACGGTCCACCGACGGGGCGTCGCGTCGTGCGGCGAGCAATCGCAAATTGCTTGGCGAAAGAAAACCGTATCATCGAAGAATGGCTCGTCCATGACGAATTGGCGGTCGTCCGGCAACTGGGGTTCGACCCATACGCGCAGGCGGCGCGGTTGGCGCGTGCCGAGGCGGAACGCGGCAAACCACCCGTACGCGCTGGCGAAACCGAGCGCGTCATCGGGCAGGGCGTGCCGGCTGTTCTCCCGCCGAACCCGAGCGATGGTTTCGATATCGAGGATTTTGTGCGCCGCAGTATGCACGATATCTGGAACCGCCGGATGCTCAATAGGGTGGATGCCTATTACGCCCCGCGCTTCATCGGGCATGTCTCGTCTGCCAAAGAACTCTATGGGCGGGGCGATCTGAAAGTACACATCCTCGGTCTGCTCGGTGCGTTCCCCGATGCGGAGATGTCGGTAGAGCATTTGTACTGGATGGAGACCGCACCGGGCATGTATCGCACCGCTGTCCGCTGGAGTCTTATCGGCACACACGGGGGACCGGGTATCTACGGGACACCGACCGGCACACATGTGTACATCATGGGCATTACGCAGCACGATATCCGCGACGGCAAGATCGCGGAGGAATGGTCGGTGTTCGATGAGTTCGCGCTGCTCAAGCAACTCGTCGTGCTGTAACCATACAAGAGCAAGGTAGCGGCAGCAAACGGAGCACTCCACTTGCTGCTCGTCGCATTACGGCAGCGGTGAATAGAGTTGCTTGAGCATATTGAACTCGCCGTACTCCGTCCATTCCTGCACGAATGTGCCGCCCACAACTTCGTAGTGTGTAATGCCCATCACGCGCACGCGCCGCCCCGTCGGGGGGCCGTAGATGCTCGGCCCGGTGTGTGTGCCGAGCATCGTCCAGAGGACGGCGACGCGATACCGCCCGTCGCCCTCGTCGTTCCAGTAAAGATCGTCAATGATCATCGAGGCATCGGGGAAGGCAGCGATACGGGCGAGAATATCCTGTGTATAGTCTCCGATGCCGTACAACTCGCGGTCAGAGGCGGTATGACAGAGATAGCCGGGCGCGAAGTAATCCGGGATTGCGCCAAACAACCGCCAGTTCCAGATTTCGTGCGTGCTGCGGCGCACGAAATCCTCAATGTCGAACGCCGCTCCGCGCTTCGGTGCCATCTCGAAGGGCGGTTCTTGCCCGATGAGCCGCTCGACTTCCCCGGCGGCACGCTGCATATCACTCCGCACAGGGCGTTGTGCCGCCTGCTGTTGCAAGACTTCGTGCATATCCAACCCCAACTGGCGGATCAGCGACAGTTCGTTGTACGCAACCCATTCCTCGATGATCTGCTCGCCCCGGACAATGCAATTGGCGATGCCGCTGACGACAACGCGCTTGCCCGTTGGGGGGCCGTAGATGCTGTAGCCCGTGTTTCGCGCCGTCCATGTCCAGCGCATTGAGGTGCGATAGCCGTCCTGATCATTGCCGACCCAAATCGTATCTTCGATAAAATCGCGGATGTCAGGGAAGGCAGCCATCTTGGTGAGCGAGTTGGCGATGACCGTATCACGCCCAAACGTGTCGCCGTCCGAGGTGTGCACGACGGTCGTAGGGGTATAAAAGCGGTAGATCAAGCCGATGTTCTTGAGGTCCCAGATATGGTAGGTAGTCTTGTCAATGTAGTGAACGATGTCGGTGAAGTCGTCGAAACCTTCCATCGTGTACGTCTTCGCGCCATCGGCGGGCGGGGCGATGCGCGAGAGGTCGGGCGAGGTGACACGCATCGCAGAGGGGCGTCCACGCCCGCCGGCGTCCGTAGGTGTGTCCCGCGCAGATGCCCCCACTGCCAATGAGAGACCGTTCGTGCTGTCGTGCTGCCCGCCTGTCATCATGCCCTCCTCATCGCTCAGTGTCTTTTCGGTGAGAGATGCCACCATGAGATATTCCCTGTTACGCCAACGGTTACGACCACAGCCGTTCCGACGCGATTGCCGCGCCTTCGACCAGCGCAGCGAGTTTCGCGTAGGCAATATCGGAGTGAATCGCGCCGAACCCCGCGAACGTGCCGAAACCGCAGTCGGTTCCCGCCAGCACTCGTTCGCGCCCGACCACAGCCGCGAACCGGCAGATGCGTTCCGCAACGAGGTCGGGATGCTCGACGAAATTTGTCGTCGTGTCGAGTACCCCGGGAATGAGCACTTTATCGTCGGGCAACGGAACATCCTTCCAGATTTTCCATTCGTGGGCGTGTCGCGGGTTCGCTGCCTCCATCACGATGGCAGCGGGTTTCGCCGCGAGCACAACCGGGAGGATAGTCGCCAGCGGCACATCGAACGTGTGCGGCCCCTCGTAGTTGCCCCAGCACAGATGCATCCGTACGCGGTTTGCGGGGACATTCTCCAACGCATAATTGAGTGCCTCGACCTGCTGCGCCGCCCGTGCAAGGAAGCCTGCATCGTCCAGATCACGCCAACGAATATGCCGCCCCATCGCCAGATCGGGGCAGTCTATTTGCAGAACGAATCCCGCCGCAACAATGGCTTCGTACTCTGCCCGCATCGCGTCCGCGAGGGCAAAAAGATATGCCTCGTAGGTCGGGTAATACTCGTTTGGCTGGAAAACCGCGATCACGCCGGGAGAAGCAGCATTCATAAATCCCTCGGTCGCACCAACCGCATTGGCCGTATCGAGGGCGGCACGGAAGTGCGCGAGATCGGCTTCGAGTGGCTGCATATCCTTGACCGCAATCGGGCCTTTGCAGACGGGGCGCAGATATTTGGGCGTCTTGCCCTCGGCGGCAATACGGTCGCGGTACGCGGGGAAAGCGTCAAGATCGGCAGGGGTGGCACGCGGCACTTCCCCCGGCGCGAACCCCGTCAGGCGGTGGCGAATATACGTGGCGTAACTGATCTTGCTCATCTCGCCATCGCTGACAATATCTATCCCTACCGCAGTCTGTTTCGCTACGACTGCCGCGACCGCCGCACGCATCGTCGCGTCGAACATGGTCGCGTCCGGCAATTCGCCCCGATCTTGTGCGAAGAGCATGTCCACCACGGGTTGCGAACGGGGCAGGCTGCCGACATGTGTGGTGAGAATACGGTCGGTACTCAATCGCATGGCGGGCGTCCTTTCGCAAGCACGGGGCAGGCAGTGTATCACGGGCGGTCGCTCAGTCGTTCAGTTTCGCCATCATCGCTGCACGAACCGCCGCATAGTCGTCGGGCTTGATCATTTTCCCACGCGCATCGGCATGAAAACCATAGGCCGCCGCTTTTTCCACTACCGACGATGCCCAATAGGGGTCTTTCGAGGTAAAAACCGTATGTTCTTCCAGCACTGCGAACAGCCACGCCTCCTCGGTCTCATCGGCGCAGACCTCGAAACCACGCCACAAACCGGGCGGCAACGAGATGTAATCCCATTGGCCGATGATTGTCTCGCCCTCGATAGTATCGGGGTCGTTCCCCCAGTAGAAACGCCATCGCCCACTCAGGATAAGAAATGACTCAATGTAATCATGGGTGTGATACGCGGGGCCGTTGCCCGGTTTCGCCTTGACCATGCCAATCTGGAACTTGTGCGGCGAGGTTAGCATCGCATCGAACTCCGGATTCTCGCTTGCGGTGTCGCCGACAAGCGAATAATTCATCCGCTGATGCCCCGGCAGAATGCTGTCAATGAACATTAACGGGATACCACGCCCCTGTACATCGTCGAACCGGACGACTCGTGCGAGCATTTCCTCGTTTGAAACTGTTGGATGCTCCATCGCGCAACCCCCTTTTGTGCGTTCGCGGTCTTCGCATTCGTGCTGCATACGTATGCGTTACGATACGCACAGTTCGATTTGCTGTCAATCTGTCGGTCATTTTTCGTTTTCTCAGCCAAGAACACGACATATGCGTCGCGAGATACGGTTGCATTCGCGGCACAATGTATGATATAACGATACGCGAATCGTTTCGCAATCTTGTTCGTGATACCTGAATCCGTAGCACGGGGGTTACAGGCGTGGCAACGATCCGTAATGTTGCGGAGCGGGCGGGCGTGTCGGCGGCGACAGTCTCCGCTGTCCTGAACGGCAATAAGAATGTCAGCCCCGCGCTCATGCTCCGTGTGCAGGAGAGCATCACCGCGCTTCACTACCGCCCAAACGGTCTTGCCCGCTCGCTGAAGCAGCAGCGGTCGAACATGCTCGGTTTGATCCTATCGGATATCACCAACCCGTTCTTCACCACGCTCGTCCGTGCGGTGGAAGATACCGCCCGCCACGCCGGATATACCCTGCTGTTGGGCAATACCGACGAGGATAGCGCGAAGGAAGAGACCTATGTGGAACTGCTGCGTTCGCGGCAAGTAGACGGGTTGATCCTTGTCGCCAGCGCGGGTGACCATCAATACCTGCCGCAATTGTTGCAATCGGGGCTGTCGGTTGTGTGCGTAGATCGTTCGCTCGTCGCGCTCGGTGCAGACTCGGTGCTGACAGACAATGTCGCGGGGGCGTATCAGGCAATTGAGCATCTGCTCTCACTGGGGCATCGCCGCATCGGTATCGTCACGGGTTTGCCGGGGGTGACATCAACGCATCAGCGGCTGCAAGGATGCCGCGAGGCATTCGCGGCGCACGCGCTGACACTGGATGAATCGCTGGTACGCGAGGGGAACTCGCGCATGAACGGAGGGGCAGCGCGTGCCGCAGAATTGCTCGCGCTGCCCGATCCCCCGACTGCTCTCTTTGCGACCAACAATCTGATGACCATCGGGGCTTTGCGGGCAATCGAAGATCGCGGGCTGCGCTGCCCACACGATGTCGCGCTGATCGGCTTCGATGATTTCGAGTGGGCGTCGGTCTTCCGCCCGCGCCTGACGACGGTGCGCCAGCCCGTCTATGAGATCGGCAAAGCAGCGACGCGCTTCCTCATCCAACGCATCGAAGGCAAACGTCGGGGCAATGCCGCAGAGTTACTACTTCCACCCACCCTGATTGTCCGCGAGTCCTGTGGCGAGGCACAGCGGGCAGCACCCTTTTTTTCGTCGTTGCACCGCATCGAACAAGGAGGCACCGAACGCACCGAACCGGCAGACAGGGTTGTAACACATCACATACAATTGGAGGACAAATAACTATGGCACGCACGAATTTCACCCGTCGGACATTCCTCGTCGGTATCGCCGCGACCGCAGGCTCTGCAATCCTCGCCGCGTGTGGCGGCAGCGAAATCGCCACGACCGCCGCGACCGCTGCATCCGGTGCCGCAACGAACCCCGCCGGTGCCGCCACCAAAGCCGCAACGGCTGCCAGTGGTGCAGCGACCACCATTGCACCGACTGTCGCGAGCGCAGCAACCAACCCCGCTGGTGCCGCCACCGCGGTGACCGGTGCCGTAACAACTGCCAGCGGCTCGGCAGCCGCCGCACCCGCAGTCGTCAAGTTGAAGGCGGCGAAAGTCAAGATCGCCCAGTTCGGCTCGGCGGAAAACGCCAAGCTGACCCAGACTCTGCTCGACAACTTCAAGAAGATTCAGCCCGACATCACCGTCGAGGTACAAGCAATCTCCGCACCGGACTGGGACGGCTTCGCGGCGAAACTGCTTACGCAGATTGCATCGGGCGATGTGCCGGACCTCATCAATGTCGCCACCGAAGGCTTGCAGCTCTTCGCGGGCAAGGGGCTTGCCGCGCCGCTCGATGATTACATCAAACGGGATGCCGAACAGGTGAAGGAATACTTTACAGATGTTCACCCCGCCCTCATCGAGGCAATGATGTATGACGGCAAAGTGTACAGCCTGCCCGACAACTTCAATGCCGCGAATATCTTCTACTCGAAGGGGGCTTTCGAGAAGAAGGGCGTGCCGGTGCCGTCGGACTCGTGGACGAAGGACGATTTCCTTGCCGCCGCACCGAAACTCATCACGCAGAGCGGCGGCAAGACCAGCGAATATGCCTATTTCTGGACGAACCGTATGTGGGGCGGCGCATTGCCGTGGATGTTTATCAATGGCTCGAATGTGCTGACTGAGGAGAAATTCCCCGGCGGCGAATATATCTGGAACACCTTCTACCCCAACGACCCGGCGGCAAAAGGGCGGCAAGGCGGCGTGAAGTGGGCGAAGGCGCAAGCGAACAATGCCGCGAATGTTGAGGCGGTGCAGTTGCTCGCTGACCTGACGCAGAAGGCGAAGGCTGCCCCTTCCCCGACCGAAGCAGATTCGTCGTCGTCGCAGATCATCACCACCTTCGCGAACAAGCAACTGGCGATGTACGTCGGCGGCGGCTTCCTCGTGCGGTCGCTCGATCAGGCGGGGGTCAAGCCCGACGAATACGGTGTCTCATTCATGCCGAAATGGAAGGGTCAGCGGCACCAGTTTGGCACCGCAGGGTATGTGATCTCCGCGAAATCCAACAACAAGGACGCCGCGTGGGAACTCATCAAGTGGCGCAACAGCAAGGAAGTTATGTCGTCCAACTTCAAGGACGGTTCCTCGGTTCGCGCCCGCCGCTCGATCAACCAAGCATTGTATGAGGGGACGTACGGATTCAAGGGGTACAAGACCTTCTACGATACCCTCGACAAGTTCCCGGACACGTCGCCCATCCCGCAACCGCCGCAGGCGAACGAGGTGACAGCGATCTTCACGAAGTATGTCGGTCTTGCGGTCGCGGGGGACCAATCGGTGCAGACCGCCATGGACAACATGCAGAAGGACCTTACTGCGGCTCTCTCCAAGCAGCCGTAACGGTAGACAGGGCGACCGAAGGCGATGCGCCGAGGCGGATTTTCCGTCGCAGTGCATCGCTGCCTACTACACCGAAAGGGGCAACGAAATGAGCACACAGGCGCAACGGTTCGCCCCGACGGCGACGGCACCGACCGACCGGCGCAACAAGACGATACAAGTACAGCGACGCCGCGAGATACGTGCGGCGTACCTGTTCATCCTCCCGACGCTGCTGGGATTCGGCATCTTTGTTGCGATCCCGATACTCGGCGCAATCGGTCTCGCATTCAC
>JBBRMX010000183.1:0-7365 GCA_038230615.1 Thermomicrobiales bacterium
ACTACTACTCCTGCGTCGCTCGTGCCGCCAAGCGACGATGTTATACCGCGTTGCGGCGCAATTGTGCTCGATGCGCTCTTGGCGAACGACGGCATTACCGGCGTCGAACTCGACCGCCACAACGAAACCCTTGCTCTCCGCTACGATCCGCGCCGCACGAGCCGCGACCGCGTGGAGGCAGTCGCAAACCTGCTCGCGCCCGCGCTAGAGCGCAAACCTGTCGCGCACGCGAGCACACGCATGATCACGGGCGCGAAAGGGCGATACGACGGTAAGACACCGCTGATGCCCGCGACCGCGTTACAGCGCGTCGGGCACATCCGCATTGAGGCAGACCGTGTCGCAGTGACGCCCGCCCCCGCTGGCCCCGCCGCCGAGGACACTACGGACGCCGACGCCGCGACTGCGACTGCGACTGCGAAAAGCAACGATTTCCTGCTCAAAGTGGTGCAACCCGGTCTGGTCGGGTTGATGGATGGCTCCGTCTCGACACTCGCGCCGCTCTTTGCGACGGCGTTCGCCACGCACAACCACACGACGACCTTTCTCATCGGTCTCGCGGCGGCAGTCGGCGCGGCGATCAGCATGGGTTTCGCGGAAGCACTCTCCGATGACGGCGTGCTGACGGGGCGCGGTCATCCGTGGGCGCGGGGCGCGATCACCGGCGGCATGACTTTTGTCGGCGGCGTCGGGCATTCGTTGCCCTTCCTCCTGAGCGATATCAACGCCGCGCTTATCCTCGCCTACATCGTCGTCGGGATCGAATTGATCGCGATTGCCTATATCCGCACGCGGTACTTCGGGGCACGGTTTATCCTCTCAGTTATTCAGGTAATCGTGGGCGGTGCGCTCGTCTTCGCCGCAGGGGTGCTCATCGGGAGCGCATGACGCGTCATCAACGCAACAAGAAATGCCGCCCCTTTGTACGAAGGGGCGGCATGTTCGTTGCGAGAATAAGCGAGTTACGACGCCTTTTCGAGCAGGCGCAGAATGCGGTCCATCTGCGGTCGCTTCAGTGCAGTCACACGCTGTGCGTCGCGCAATTCCTGATGCCGGGGATGATGCGGGAGGGCGGGGGTCGCGTTGTTGATGTGAGCGGCGCGGTTACGGATGTCACCGATGAACTGTTCGAGGTACTGTGTATCAGCGGTCTGGTTGCGAGTGTTTTGCACGTTCATCGTTGTGTCCTTTCTTGTTCGCTCAGTCGTTTCCCGCCTGTACTATCTCGTAGGGCAGGAACCGTGCCACCACACTCATGCACGAGTGGCGCATAGGCGCACAGCGGAATGCACACCCGCGCCAGTGCGTTCTATCCTTCAACGCCGCCGCGCAGGTGCGGGGCGGCGCGAGGGAATCGTCCCCGCCTCCTCCGGGAGCAGTAGCACATGAATACGACACTACCGGGTCTGCATCACATCACCGCGATCACGTCAGACGCCCAACAGAACATAGACTTTTACACCGGCGTCCTCGGCTTGCGGCTTATCAAACTGACCGTCAATTTCGACGACCCCGGCGCGTATCATCTTTATTACGGCGACGATGCGGGCAGCCCCGGCACTATCCTTACCTTCTTCGCGTGGCCGGGTGCGGCACGCGGCACGATTGGCACCGGCACAGTTTCGGCATTCACCTTTGCCGTGCCAGTGGGCGCACTCGATTGGTGGATAGCGCGGCTGCAATCGCATGGCGTCCCAATGAGCGGGCCGTTCGCACGGTTCGGGGAGCATGTCATCGCCTTTGCGGACCCCGACGGGATCGGGGTCGAGATCGTCGCCACGCCCCGCGCCGATGACCGCCTCGCGGCGCATCATCCCGATATTCCGCCGGCATACGCCTTGCGCGGGGCAGACGGCGTGACCCTCGCGCTGGCAGACACCGCCCCGACGACGGACTTGCTCACGGGCATTCTCGGTTTCCGGCGTACCGGCACTGACACCGACCCCGTTACGCAGACGGAACGCACGCGATATACCGCCTCCGACGCCGCAACGGGCGCATACGCCGACCTCATCACGCGCCCGCACCTGCAGACACCGGCAGCAGCAGGCACCGTGCATCACGTCGCGTGGCGCACGCCGGACGACCCGACGCAGCGCGAATGGGTCGGCACCCTGCACGCGCACGGGTTCGGGGCGTTACCCGTCATGGACCGGCAGTATTTCCACTCGATCTACTTCCGCGAACCGGGCGGCGTGCTGTTCGAGATTGCCACCGATGCACCCGGCTTTACCGTGGACGAATCCCGCGAGACGCTCGGCACGGCACTCCGCCTCCCGCCGCAGTACGAGCAGTACCGCGCCCAGATCACTGCCGCCCTTCCGCCCCTCCGCCTCCCGAACCGCTAAACGTAGGCAACGCGGGCAATGCACCGCCGAGACGCAAAGAAATACACACCCGTTGTGTATTTCTTTGCGTCCTCTGCGTCTTGGCGGCTACTCCTTTTTCACCCCGCTTTTCCGGGTGCCGAGCAGCAGGACGGCGGTGATAAGGATGATGAGCGCGGCGGAGACTGCGCTGTACCCGACGAACCAGCCGCTACGGTCTGCCAGTGCGCCGAGGAGCGGAAATGCGGGGATCATCACGATGCTGAAGCCCATCTCCTGCAATGAAAGCACAGTGGCGCGGACATCGGCGGGCGTCTCGTCGTTTACCCATGTGGCGATGAGCGGCTCGAACAGCCCGACGACCACCTCTCGCAGGGTCATTCCGACGATCACGACCACAATCACCGCCGATCCTTGCAGCGAGATCGTGACGGCGAGAAGTGCGGCGAGCGCGGCGAACGGCCCCCACCGCCGCCACGCCGGAGAGAGCCGCCCCCCTACCCAGACCGCGCCCGCGCTGACGATGCTCGTTGCACCGATGGCAAACCCGACGGAGCCGTTCGAGAAACCGCGCTCTTGCAGCACTTTTTGCAGGTACAGATTGCTCAGGGTAGATGCCGCCCAGACGCCCGACGAGAACAGCACGAGTTGCAGCAGTACACGCCGCACCGCAATGACCCGCGCCCCATCATGTATCAGCCGGATCATGCCCGTCGCGGAGCGGTGCGCCGTCCCGCGTCCTGCTTCCGGCAGGGCGATTGCCAGACCAAGTGACACCACCGCCGCGCCGAAGGTCAACCCGAACGGCCACGCATACGACCAATCCGAGAGCCATGCCCCGATCCAGCCGATCACCGCCGCCGCCACCCACGATGCCGCGAGGATATTCCCGAGCATCCGGGCAAAGCGGCGCGATTGCTGCTCCCGCGCCAGCGCATCGAACAAATACGCCTGATCCGCACCGATGCGAAAGGTCGCCGCCGCGCCATCAAGGGCTAATGCAGCGCAGATCACGACGAACCCCGGCGACCACCAGATGAGCGAGGTCGAGACGAGAACGACGACCGATGAGATCGCCATGCTCCATTTGCGCCCCCACGCATCGGCAAATGCGCCCGTTGGCACATTGAGCGCGAGCCGCCCGATGTGGTAGCACGATTCCGCGATGCCGATTTCCGCCAGAGAAAACCCGCGATGCGCGAGCCAGAGTATCCAGATGGTGCTGGTAAATTGCGCCGTCGTGAGCAGTTGATACGCGACGAACGGCACGAGTTGTCGCCGGGGCATCCCGCCCGCGACGACGGCAGATTCAATAGCGTCCAGTTCCGAGTGTTGCACGGGAAACACGCTCCTTGCTTGGGGGCGGGAGCGGCGCACAACGACACGCGGCGCGACAATGACGACACTGACATCAGGAATGACCGTCGTCGCGGCATGGCGATGTGCGCGGGTTCCCGCCGCATAATCCGTGGTTGCACGGGGGGATTATGCGGCGAGCGTGCAGGTGTGAGTTGTCACCCATGCCCACCACGGGCGGGTAGCGCGTTGCGTTTTCATGCCGCGATTGTATCGGGCAAGGCGAGAGAAGGAAAGGGGATGCGGGCAAGGAGTACGTACCTGTGTAGCGCGACACCGCGACGCGATTCGCATTTCGCCGATTCCCTCACCACGTATGACCTGATCTCTTCCCCTCGTGCCGTACAATGCGGAGAATGTCGCGTTGGGACGGCAACAGGCAGGGATTGACGGCACGAAAGGGGCGATGGCCCGTGAGCGAACAGAATGCGCCCCTCCGAGATTTACCTGCGCCGGACGCCACACGGGAGGAATGGGTTGGCTGGCTGGCGCAACATCTCGGAGCGCGATGGCCGCTGGCGCAATTGCGCGTTGCGCTCGCGGGGATGGCGCAACCGGGTATCCGGCGCGGCGTGCAGCCGGACATCGAGTTCTGGTATCCGAACGATGGCGGTATTTATCAGATGTTGCATCTCTATCGTGTGCTGCCAACCGATCTGCTCGGCACACGGGATGCGCTGGAAGACCTCGCCGCACTGCTCGCATACTGCAAATCGAACGGGCGGCAACTGACACTGATCGTGCCGGACCGCCCGTTGCAGCAGGAAGAATTAGAAGCCCTCGACAGCGTATTGCTGGCGACACTCTCACCGATGCTGTTTGAGGTTGCCGCGTATCAGATCGCCTGAGGGCGTGGCAGGTTCAGGGGCGAATCTGCGGCGTGGGGACTGCGGTGGGGTGCGAGGCGTTTTCGTCGTCTTCCGTCCCCTGCCCACTCGCGGGTGCGCCGGGGTCGGGCATATCGGCAGAAATCGTCGTCGGTGCGTCCTGCGACGGTTCCGAGACGGCGAACTCGTCATCGGCGGTGCCTTGTCCGTCAGTGCGGCGGGGCGTATCTCCCGTGTCGGACGGCATATCGTCGAGATAGGTCGGCACATCGTTCGTATATTCATCAGTCAGATCGTAGAAGTTCATTGGGTATACCTCCGGTTGCAGCAAAGACGGGTCGCCATACACCCGTAGCTCTTCGCACATCGCGTGCCAGCCGCCGGAGTGTGAGGGATGCAAGGCAAGCCCTTGGTGATCTTGTCCACCATCTTCTTCTCAGCCCGGAGCGCAACCCCGACAATCCGCAGATCGTCCGGCGATACGGTGCGGACAGTGGCACGGTTATCGGCATCGTTGCCGGTAGTGAACAATTCTTCGGTCAGCCGAGCAGCAGCGCATCGAGCGATTCGCCCGCACGGTACGGCATCTCTCGCGGCGGGACGATCACGAGGGCATCGGCGGCTACAAGTGAGGCGAGGCGGGACGATTGCTGAGTCCCGTTCGCGGTCGCTTCCGGCACGCCATCGGCGGCAGTACGGAGGGTGGCACGCAGGTAATCGGTCCGGTCTACCGGCACGACATCGTGCGCGAGGCGTACACGCACGCGGGGGCGTTCCGCATCGGGGCGTCCCTGCATCGCCAGCAGCGCGGGGCGCACGAAGACCTCGAACCCGACTAGCCCCGATACCGGGTTTCCCGGCAGCCCGAACAGCAATGTATCGCCCGCCGTCGCAAAGGTGAACGGCTTGCCGGGGCGCATACGGAGTTGGCGGAAATGCACTGTGGCGAGTTCGACCAGCAAGCCTTTGATGAGGTCTTTGCGCCCCATCGAGACACCGCCGGAGGTGATGACGACATCGGAATCGGCGATGCGGGCGGTGAGAAAGGCGCGTTGTGCGTCGTCAGTATCCGGCGCGATACCCGCATACACGATCTCCACACCGAGCGGGGCAAGGGCGGCGAGCAGCGCGAAGCGGTTCGCGTCGCGGATTTGCCCCGGCGCGGGCGTCTCTCCCGGTTCGACAAGCTCGTCGCCCGTCGCAAGGACACTGACGCGGGGGCGGCGCGTTACCTGTACTGCGGTCCGTCCGAGCGACGCGAGTAACCCGACCGCCGCAGGAGACAAGACGATGCCGGACGACAGGACGCGATCACCGCGCCGCAGATCGCTCCCGACGGGGCGGATATTCTCGCCCGGTTTCGGGACAACATCCCTGCTGATGCGGACCGTGTCGCCCGCCTGCTCGGTGCGCTCGACCATCACGACAGCGTCTGCGCCCGGTGGAATCGGTGCGCCGGTCGTGATATAGACCGCTGCGCCGCGCTCCACGCGCAACGATTCGGTACGCCCCGCGAACTGATCGCCGCGCACCGCACGCACGGCGGCGGGGTCGTCCGCGACGACGGCGTATCCGTCCACCGTAGACGCCGCAAACGGGGGTTGATCCTCATCGCTCACAATATCTTCGCGCAGCACCCGCCCCGCAAGGGCAGTCAGCGACGCAGTTTCGGCGGGCAAGAGCGGCGTATGGGCGCGGATAATCGCGGTAGCCTCGGCGGGTTCGCGGAGGCGGTCGAGATCAGCGGGCAACGACAACGACACGGCGGGGTGCTCCTTTCGCCATCGGGGATTGGCAGTGCGAGGCGGTATCGAACTTGCGCGTACAGGCGCGTTGATGGTATGTGATGTCCAAATGCCGGACCGATAATGACCGACCGGGAGGAACCCTCTTGATGCACACAGTATCACACCGCCGCACCGCGCACTGCACTGCCGTTGGTGTATTCGCGCTCGCGGTTCTCATGCTCCTTGCGGCGTGCGGCGGCGAGACGCCCACATCCGCCCCGAATCCCCCGACCAGCCCGACCGCTGTTGCGACAACTGCGGCAACTGCGGCGACTGCAACGACGACCGCACCGACCGCAACTGTTCGCGCAGGCACCGCAAGCGTTGTTGCGACCGTAGGCACCGCCGCGACCGCTACCGCAGGATCGCCGCTGACAAGCACCATCACGGCGGCGGCGACGACCGCCGCCGTGATCGCCCCCGGTGTCGTGGCGACGGCACGAAGCGGTGCATCAGCGGTGGCGGGGACTGCGGCAGGTACCCTTTCCGGTTCGTCGGTGGCGGGGACTGCAGCGGGCAGCACGATGGGAAACCCTGCCCTCGCGCCGACCCCGCCGATCACGCCGACAACCGCGACCTTCGATGCATCGCGGTTTGCCGCCGCGAACCGCGATGTGAAAACTGCCCGTGGTGATCTCACCGGCAGCGTGCTCGGTCTCCCCCTCATCGGCACCGTCGAAGTAGTACGCCCGGATCGCTTCCGCATCAGCGCGACCGCAGCGGGGCAGAATGTAGTTCATGTACAGATCGGCAACCGCGCATATGTCTCGCTGCGCGATGGGTCGTTTGTGGACATCGGCGCGGGCGGGCAGGTGACAGGCGCGGCACTGAGCGTGGACAAAATCCTCGCCGCGTTGGACCCAAACGGCACCGTCAATGCGCTCTTGGCGTCCGGCGCGGGGAACACGACCGTACGCGGCACGCAGGCATGCGGCACCGGCAGTTGCTATCTCCTCGCCACCACGCAGGGCGGCAACAATGTGACCGTGCTGGTAGATACCCAGACCTATCAACTGCGCGAGACCCGCACCGAGGTGACAGGGTATGGCAATGCCCGCATCGCCTACA
>JBBRMX010000184.1:0-7305 GCA_038230615.1 Thermomicrobiales bacterium
CGGCGGCAACTCCGACGTCTTCGTGGCGAAGGTGAACCCGGCAGGGTCGGTGTTTGTGTACAGCACCTACCTCGGTGGCAGCGTTCAAGAATACAGCACCGGCATCGTAGTGGACGGCAGCGGGGCAGCGTACATCACGGGGTACACGAGCAGCACGAACTTTCCCGTGACCAGTGGGGCTGTCCAGACCGCCTTCGGCGGCATCGGCGACGCCTTCGTGGTGAAGCTGAATGTGGCGGGGTCACAGCGCGTCTACGCCACCCACCTCGGCGGCAACGGCGTCGATGCTGGCAACGCCATCGCGGTGGATAGCACGGGGGCAGCGTACGTCACGGGGAACATGGGCAGCACAAACTTTCCCGTGACCAGTGGGGCTGCCCAGACCACCGCCGGCGGCAACTTCGACGCCTTCGTGGTGAAGCTGAACCCGGCAGGGACGGCATTCGTGTACGCCACCTACCTCGGCGGCAGCAACAGCGAAAAAAGCAAGGGCATTGCGGTGGATAGCACTGGGGCAGCGTATATCGCGGGGGACACGCGCAGCACGAACTTTCCTGTCACTGCCGGGGCGGCCCAGACGGTGTACGGCGGCAGCTTCCACGACGTCTTCGTGGCGAAGATCGCCACGGGAGCCATCGCGCCTCCCTCGCCGACGCTCAATCCTACGGCCTATACCGCAGGCACGGGCGGTGGCCTGTTCACCCTCACTGGCACCAACCTCTCCACCAGCACCGTCATCACCGTGGACGGCATCGCGGCACCCGTCCTCTCCGCCGACCCCAACGGCACCAGTCTCGTCGTGCGCCTGCCCGTGCACGCCGCCGGTGCCGTCACTCTCACCGCCACCAACCCCGGCACCACGAGCGCGACCGCCACCCTCACCTACGTCACCCCCGACGCCGCCCCCATCCCACGCGCCACCGCGCCGGTGAACCTCACTCCGCCCGCACCGGCACCACCGCCACGGCCCCAACTCCCCCTCGCCCCGACCACCGGGCCAGCGACGCCCACCCCGACCCCACTCCCCGTCCCCGTGCGGCGGACGTAAGCGGCTGGCAGCAACCAACGAACGTGGACGAGGAGGCAACGAGTGAACACGACGAAAACCATGCGACGACGCGCAAACCACTGGCTAGCACTAACTCTCACGGCGGCGATGTGCGCCGTGGCCCTCCCCGCGATCCCGGTCGGGGCGACCGCGTACCTCTGTACCGAGGCGGGGCTGAACAGTGCGCTCGCGGCGGGCGGCACGGCGACCTTCGGGTGCAGCAGCGCGACGACGCTCACGGTGAGCGCGACGAAGATTGTCGGCGTGAGCGGCACGATCCTCGACGGCGGGAGCCTCCTGACGCTCTCCGGCGGGGGAGTGCGGCAAGTGCTGACCGTGAATAGCGGGGTCACGGCGGAGTTGCGCAATCTCACGATCATGGGCGGCAGGGGCGCGAACGGCACGAACGGTGCCGCCTCTACCGATACGCTGAGCAGTGGGGGGAGCGGCACGAATGGCGGCGCGGGCGGGATCACGAACGGTGGCACGCTTACGCTCACGAACGTCACGGTCACAAGCAATGTGGGCGGCAACGGCGGCAACGGCGGCAATGGCTTCGTGACGAACACCAACTGCCCGGCAGGTGGGCCGAGCGTGGGCGGCTTCGCGGGGGCAGGTGACGCTGGGGGCATCACGAACCGTGGCACACTCACGCTGACAAACAGTACCGTGAGCAACAACACGGGCGGCGCAGGCGGCGCAGGCGGCGCGGGTGGTTCGTGCCACGACGTTGCATTTAACAACCCTTCATCGGGTTCGGGCGGTAACGGCGGCGACAGCGGACCCGGTGGTGTCGCCAACCTCAGCGGTTCCCTCCGACCCACAAACAGCACGATACGCAGCAACACCGGGGGTGTAGGCGGCACAGGGGGTACGGCGGGCATCGGCCCTGTGGGTTGCAGTGGGAGTTTCGCCACGATTGCGGGAGATGCCGGTGCGGGTGGCGTGCGGAACGCCGGGTTCCTCTCTCTGACGAGTAGTACGGTGAGCGACAATACCGGCGGCACCGGCGGCACTGGCGGCGACCTGACTCCCTGCGGTATCTCGTACCGTGGTGATAGCGGCAGCGGCGGCACCGGCGGCATCGCATACACCGGGGGGACGCTGCTGTCGAGCAACACCACGCTGAGCGGCAATACGGGCGGTGCGGGCGGTGGTACCACGACAACCGGCCACGGCTTTGGGGGCAATGGCGCGATCTTCAACAGCAACGGAGCCGGGTTCAGCAGCAGCTTCATCCTGACCACCACGACAATCAGCGGTAACGCGAGTGGCACGCCGAATACTGATGGCTTCCCGAACTGCAATCAGGACATCAGTGCCCCTACCGGGGGCATCCGTACGACGACGGGCGGCGTAGTGTTGCGGCACACCGTCGTTGCCGGGAACACCGTACCCGGACGGGGGACGTGTAGCGATTTCACCGGCAGCTCGTTCGACGATCCCACGAACTTCCATTACGCGCAGATTGACGCAAGTAGCAGTTACAACCTGATCGGCGACGGCACAGGCAGCAAGGGCATCACGAACGGCACGAACGGCAACCGCATCGATACGGGGACGTCGCCGCTCAACCCACTGCTCGGCCCGCTGGCAAACAACGGTGGTCCGACGTTCACCCGCCTGCCGCAGTCCGGCAGCCTGCTCATTGACGGCGGTGACACCACCTGCCCCACAGGAATCGCCACCGATCAGCGCGGGATACCGCGCCCGCAAGGCGCGAAGTGCGACATCGGCGCGGTGGAGGTCGGTACCGCTCCCACGCCCACTCCCACCCCCAATCCCGCACCGCCGACGCGCCCACCGGGAACCCCGAACGCCGCGACCCCCCTCCCGCAACCGATGCCACTGCGCACGGTGCCAACGACGGCGCAGCCACCCGTGGGCGCGACACCGACGAACACCCCGCTCCCCGCACCGATGCGGCGGGCGGGCTAGGGTACGGGCAGTAGCGGGCGTCGTACAGGTCACAGGGAAGGCACGAGGGTTCTCGAACGCGGAGATCGCCACAACGACGCATGTTGCGCATTTCCGCTTGTTCGTGCGACTCTCGGTCGGCACCCATGCGCGTACCCCGCGTGCGTCCCGTATGCGTGCTGCACGGTCCGGCAGCCAAGAACTACGCAGTCGGCATCGGCAGGAATGCGGGAGAGCCGACATGGGGCACACCCCATCTGGACACGCCGCCCCATTGTTTACCCCTTACGCCCCGCATGTTCTCGCAGACGGAGATTATGGTAACGCCCGTGATCAACGGCCTGATGGTGACGACGGGAAGTACGGCGGGAACACGATCACGCATCTGATTGGGGATGGATTCGGAGGCACTGCGCCGCAAGTCACCGTCGGAGGTGTTCCGGCGAACCGTGTGCGAGTGGTGTCACCGACGGAACTTGAGGTAACGACGCCTGCACACGCGGCGGGGACGGTAGATGTGGTGCTGACGGTCGGCGGGCAGAGTGTGACGAAGGTGGGGGCATTTACCCACTCCTGATCGCATCGTGTGACCATTGCAGGAACTGTATCGAGTATCTGTTGCTCGATACGGTTCTTTTGTATCGTGGGCCGGAGTGATGCGATGCACACGCGCCCGCAGCATCGCGGTCAGTCCGTGCCGATGGGTGTGTCGGAGACGGGACATTGCCCGATTGAGGCCGAAATGCACGCCACGTCATCGATGGAGGTCTCGTTTGCGAAGGGGCGAGAGACCGACGAGAAAGACGCATAAAGCCGTTTATGCGATCCGGATAACGCGGAGACCTATACGCTAGATAGATATTGACATTCGATAGGTCGGACTAAGTGATAAATGCAGAAGGGTACGCCTCAAATACGCTCCATTGCGAGACGCGGAAGGGTACGCCTCAAGTACGCTCGTATTTGCGACCGTCATTCACTCAGGGGTGGCGTCGTCTTGTCTTGTTCGTCCAACGGCAGTCGGTACCAAGGTTCACCGAAGGCCTCTTCACCTGTCTCAACAAAGCCGAACCGTCGGTAGAGGTGCTGAGCGGCATGATTGCTCGGATTGACCGTCAGATTGACGCTCTGACAGTGCGGATGCTGCTCTTTGAGCATGGTGACAATGGCATGCAGCGCGGCCCTGCCATACCCGCGTCTCTGATGCCGGGAATCAATGAGAAAATGATTGATCCAGCATCGATCACCACGACCCGGCTCGTGGAGTAGCGCGAAAAACCCGATGATCTGGTCGCCTGCATAGATGCCGAGCGGAGTCACCGTCACATTACCGGGTTGGACAAATGCCTTTGCGAGTGCCAAGGCAACCGGGGCGGGTGAGCCGGAGATAAAGGGCAATTGCTCGGGAAGCACAGTCAGCGCAAGCGCTGCACGCCAGTTGTCACTCCTGATTGCCCGAAGAGTGACCAAGGGCGCATCGGGGCCTCTTGACTCATCCACCGGGGCTGTGCCCTCGGTTTTCACACTTACCTCCGTCATCGCACGCCTTCTACCCACCGCCGAGACGGACGTAGATATCCCGTACCAAGTCTTTCTTGGCGAGGGTCAAGAGCAATACGCCATCCCGAAGGATGCGGGCTTTCGCACATACTCGCTCACGGAACCGATCCATGCAGAACCCTGACGATCATACCGCAAGGGCGCAATCATCGTCCTCCGGTAGATGCGTTCACGCATGACCGGGCTTGTTGGTGTTCTCTCAAATACGAGGGAATGCAAGTCCCGGCAGAATGAGACACGAATCTGGCGTTATCACTATGGTTCGGTTATGCAATCCCATTTCTGGGTCTTTTTGTAACGCCCGGTCATGCTTAATGTTGCGTACCCTAGACGGCCGAGTCATTCTCTGCATCCCTGTGCGCATTAGGCGACTTTCGCGGCAACACAGGGGGTGACTCACCCCTGCCTTCATCGCTGGGCCAGTACCTCCTCACGTCGCCAAGTGGTCGCCGCAATGAACGCGAGGAGCGCATCGAGCGCGAACATGCCCGTCACCACCGCAATGAGACCGGGTGTTGCGAACCGCGGCAGGAGAAAGGCCAGCACGGCAAACGCGGCGGAGAATGGTGCTAGCGCGAGGCCGCTGATCTGCTGTGCGCTGTTAAAGGTCCGTACCCGTGATGAGACGAGGCTGGCAACCGTCGCGGTGAAGAGTGCGATAGCTGGCACCAACGCCAGTAACGCCAGCGAAAGCACGCCTGGCAGGCGCAGCCGCGCCACCCCGACCAGCGTGAGGAGGCCGCCCAGATAGAGACACTCGGCAATGGCGGCGAAACCAAGTGCGGGCAGGACCGCCGCCAAGATCTTCCCTCCGAAGATCGCGACATTGGACGCCGGGGACGCGAGTAATGGGGCGAGGCTGCCTGACTCCTTCTCCCCCGCGAACTGCCCGCAGGCAATGCCAACCGCGCCGGTCGTCGGGGCTAGCCCGAGCAGCAGGAAGTAAATCGCTAACGACCGCCCAAGCGCCACCTCGTCGCCCGGTGCGCTCGTTGCCACTTGGATGCGTACCACAGTCAGGAGCAGCAAGATCGGTAGGCCGAGCGCGAACA
Organism: Thermomicrobiales bacterium; assembly: GCA_038230615.1. Taxonomy (GTDB): domain Bacteria; phylum Chloroflexota; class Chloroflexia; order Thermomicrobiales; family JALYUS01; genus JBBRMX01. Next base: position 5,578 of record JBBRMX010000184.1, read on the forward strand.
GGAGACTGACACCCAGCGTCATCCGATCGCGTAGCGCTTCGAGTGCCCCGCGCCGCGCGATCAGCAGCAGCGTGCGTAACGCATTCGGCCGTCGCACCTGCATGGGGGAAGGCACATGGCGGTCGCCCGCGCTCACCGGCGCACCCATCACCGCACCTCCGCCCGCGCTTGCCCATCGTCCGCGCCAAGCGCCGTCGCGTAGACCTCCTCCAACGTCCGTGTCACGCACGTCACCGTCACGATCTCCGCGCCTACCGCAGCCAATCGCCCGATCACCTGCGGGTTGACCGCGCGCGGGAGCGTCGTGCGATAGGCGATGCGCAGTGCCATTTCATCGCCGTCAGGCGCGGTGAGGAGGAGCACGTCCGGCAGATCGATGAGCACCGTGCGTGCCTCCGGGCAGGGCGCGGCGAGTTCGACCTGCACCAGCGTGTCGGACGTTGCCCCTGCGCGGAGCGCCGCAGGCGTATCGGACGCCACGATCCGACCTTGGCGGATAATCGCCACCGCATCGGCCAAGTGCTCGGCCTCATCGAGATCGTGCGTGCAAAGGATCAGCGTCCGATTCGCCGCCTTCAACTCGGTGACTAACTCGCGGACCGCGCGCGCCGCCAGCGGATCAAGTCCGCTCGTCGGTTCATCAAGGAAGAGCACCGTGGGCTCGTGCAACAGCGCCCGCGCGAGCGCCACCTTCTGCTTCATTCCCTTCGAGAATCCAACCATTCGCTCGCGGCGACGTGATTCCAGATCGAAGAACGCGATTAATGAATCGACCCGTCGCGCGCGCGTCACGGCGTCAAGACCGTACAGACTCCCGAAAAAATCGAGGTACGCGGGCATGGTCATCTGCTCATACAGACCAGGCAAGTCGGTTACCAGCCCGACACGTGCGCGAACGCCTGCCGGATCACGGCGGATATCACACCCCGCAACCGTGGCCGTTCCCGCGCTCGGGCCGAGCAATCCCGCCAGCATCCGCACCGTAGTCGTTTTCCCTGCGCCGTTCGGGCCGAGCAGGGCCAAGAGCGCCCCATCCGGCACGCGCAGCGAGACCCCCTGCACCGCCATAAATGTGCCAAAGCGCCGCGTCAGCCCGTGCGCCTCGATCATTGCCGATCTCGCTTCCGCCCACGCCCGCCTGCACCGGGAGTGTCTCGATGGCATCGTGCGAGGCGCTCGGATACCGTCCCGCCGTAACAGAGGTCACTCTCTAGGGCATTCCCATAGGAGGCGGTTGGGATCGCCGACCCCTGCTTGGCGATCTTGAGCCAGACGCCGGGGACATCCTGGTGGTGTGCTTCGAGCCACACTTCCCAGTCGCACGGGGTGGCAAAGGCGATAATCGGGAGCATGTCATCCTGCTTCATAACGACAGTATACCGAAAGGAGGGGCAACGATGCACTGGCTCCGGGAAAGACCTCTCACGGCGCGACGCAATCGGTACAATACCGAGATGAAGCGACATATACGGGGAGTAAAACTCTTTCGGGTCGTCTCGAAAACGTCGCGCTCGTGCCATTCGCGCAGCGCATCCGTACATTTCAGATCGGTCGTACGTGGTCACGCATCAGGATATCTGAAATGGGAGTGCTTAGAGCGGTTCGCATAATCACTGAGCCGCTTCGAGCGGATAGCCGCAGGCGGTGAACCAGCCTGCGGCATCCGTCATGGTGATTGTTCCCAGCGCCGCCGTGATCGCTGCGTCCAATCCCTCTCGCGTCCGCGCC
>JBBRMX010000185.1:0-7269 GCA_038230615.1 Thermomicrobiales bacterium
GCGCTTGCGATTATTTTGATGGTGATTGTCGGCTTCCCATTCAGCGCGATCACCATCGGGGTGACGACACTGATGCAATCGGCAGTGCCGGATGCGTTTCGCGGGCGGTTGCTCGGCACACTCGACACGACATTCGCGCTCGGCGGGCTTGTCGGGACAGTGTTCGCGGGCTTTCTGGGCGACCGCGTCGGCATCGTCCCGATGCTGACGGTAGACTGCGCGATGTACATCATCGGGGGCGGGTTGGTGATCGCCTTCTTGTGGCGCATTGCTCCCATTCACGGCAAAAAGGTAGGCGGGGAAACCATCCAAGTTTCCTAATCCGCCCGCCTCTCCTCAGCCGCAGCATGTCGCTTACGCGCTGTAGACTACCTCGCCATCCATGATCGTGAGGGCGACGGGTAATTCCGCGAGATCGTCGGGGGCGACGGTGCGGATATCTGCGCCAAGCACCGCAACATCGCCGAGTTTGCCGCGGGTAAGGCTCCCCTTGCTGTTTTCCTCGAACGAGGCGTACGCGCCCGCCCATGTGTACGCCCAGATTGCTTCCTCGACGGTGATCGCCTCTTCGGGGTAGGCGGTCTCGCCCCTGAAATCTGCCCGCGTGACCATCGTTTCGATGCCCGCCATCGGGCTGACGGTGACGACGGGGGCATCGGAGGACGCCGCAGCGACGATGCCCTTATCGAGAAAGGTCCGCATTGCGTTCGCGTAGCGCAGCCGTTCGGGGCTGAGGTTCTGCACATAGACCGGGCGGAAATCGCGCAGAAAGGTCGTGCCGGGGATGGGGATGCAGCCAAGCCGCTTGATACGGTCGAACACCGCAGGATCGGTGATGAACTCGCAGTGTTCGATGCGATGGCGAGTATCGGGGCGCGGGTTGGCGGTCATCGCCTCTTCGTAGCAATCGAGCAGCAAATCTATCGCGGCATCGCCAATGGCGTGGGCGCAGCATTGCCAGCCGAGGTCGTGTGCGCGCCGGAATTTCTCCTTGAATGCGTGCGGCGTCTGCATCCACAAACCGACATTCTCCGCCTCGCCGAGGTACGGTGTCCGCATCCGCGCCGTGCGCCCACCGATGGAGCCATCGAGAAAGAGTTTGGCGGGACCGATCCGCAGTAGATCGTCCCCGAAGCCGGTGCGGATACCGGTTTCGCCGAGCGAATCCAACATCTCGTCTATCATCATCATCAGATACGTCCGCACGCCGAGGGTGCCACGGTCGCGCAATTGCTGGTATGCCAGCATTTCCTCGCGGCGGTGGATGCCCGCCTCCGCCACACTGGTGACGCCGACCGCGCGATAGACCTCGCCCGCCGTGACAAGCGCGGCGGCGATTTCGTCTACAGAAGTAGGCGGGATGACATCGCGAATGTACCCCATCGCACTCTCGCGCAGCACGCCCGTCGGTTCGCCGTGTTCGTCGCGGTCAATAATGCCGCCTTCGGGGTCGGGTGTGGTTGCGGTGACGCCCGCCAGTGCCAGCGCACGCGAATTTGCGACCGCGACATGCCCGCACGAGCGCGTGACGAAGACGGGGTGATCGGACGACCCTGCGTCGAGGTCGGCGCGGTTCGGGTGACGCCGCTCATCGAAGCGGGCATCATCGTAGCCCCGTGCGAGAATCCAGCGGTCTTGCGGCAGGGCAGCCGCCCGTTCACGCACGGCGGCGGTCAATTGCGCAATAGCGTGCATCGCCTCCGGGCGGGCATTGATCGCCAACGCCGCATAGCCGACGTACATCGGGTGGCAATGCGCATCGTTAAAGGCAGCAGTGGCGGTACGTCCCCGGAGGTCAATCACCTCCACACCGGGGCGATGTTCCGCCATCACATCGGCATTTGTCCCGACTGCCGCAATGCGCCCATTGCGGATCGCCACCGCTTCGGCGTGCGGGTGCGCGGGATCGGAGGTGATGAGATGCCCGTTTGTCAGAATGATATCGCCCGCCACGCGCCGCGCTCCCTTCCGTCTGTCATCTGTTGGTCATCAATGCGGCAATTGTACCGCACCGCGCATCAGAACGGGCGGAGCAACCAGCGGTCGCCATCGCGGTACGCCACTTCGGTGATGCCCGCATCGCGCAAGATGGCGGCGGCTTCGGGAAACTTTGCGGCGATTTCGTCGGGCGCGTGGGCGTCGGTATTGACCTGCACGGGGATTTCCAACACCTTGCAGCGGGCGAGTATCCACGGCGCGGGATACGGCGCAGCGATCTCGATTCGCAGCCCCTTGGTGTTCAATTCGACGATCAACCCACCCGCTTTGAATGCCTGCAAGGTCTCCTCGACCGCCGCGACGTACCACGGGTCGGACTCGCGGAAGTAACGTTCGCCCACGTTCCACATCTTCAATTTGTCCATATGCCCGACGATAGCGACACCGGGCGTGCCGACCATTTCGCGCTGTAAGCCGTAATACTTCTCGACGGCGCGTCGAATATCACCGCCGTAGCCGCTCTCCAGCCCCTCCGCGAACCGGGCGGCGGATTCGTCCACGCACCACGGCACGCCCGCGCCATCAGTGCCGACGTAGTGAACTGAGCCGACGAAGTAATCGAAGCCGTGTGGTTGCAAGGTTGTGCGGTAGTACTCCTGCAAACCGGGCGCGTAATCGAGTTCCAGCCCCATGTACATGGCGAGGCAGTCGCGGTACGTCGCCTGCAAGCCGCGCACTTCCGCGACATACGCAGGCAGTTGATCGAGCGGCATCATCCACTCGTCGCCCGTCGGGATCGGCACGGGGGCATGGCACGAAACGCCATACGAATCGAACCCCGCCGCAATTGCCGCACGGATGTAGTCTTCGATCTCGCCTTCGCCGTCATCGTAGTGGCTATGGGTATGGTAATTCGTCCGCAGTGTCACGGCAGCAACTCCGTATCGGTCTCGTACGGCGGCATTGGCGGCTCGACACGATAGAAATATGCCCGCGCTGGGCGGCGTTCTGCCAACCGCTGCCGCATCCCGCGTGCGTCCAGTTGTGTCTCGGCGTGATGGCCAAGGGCGTGAAGTTGGGCTTCCAGTGCGGCGGGCGGTACCGCGATTGCGGTGTTCGGCGTCCCTTCGGGGCCGGGGATGATGCGATAGCCGCCGTCTCGCGGGACGGCGTTGTAATAGAGCCGCCGCAACTCCGGCACCGTGCCGCGCAACCGCCAGAATGCTTCCGTCGCGGCGCGATGTGTCCAGATATGGTCAGGGTGTCCGTAGATACCGCGCGGCCCGAAACACAGCACCGTCGTCGGGCGGATGCGGCGCATCACATCGGTTACTTCGCGCAGCAGCGTCGTGTACGGCACATCCTGCACCTGCCCATCGTGGTGGTCGAGCAGGATCAATTCACGGAAGCCGAGCAGCCGCACCGCTTCGCGCAATGCTGCCTCGCGCGCCGCGCCGAGTTGCGCTTGGGTCGTTACCGGGGGGTCGCCGAGTTGCCCCGCCTCGCCCCGCGTCGCGCAGAGCAAATCTACCGGCACACCCTGCGCTGCGTATGCCGCCAGCGCACCGCCCGCCCCGAACGATTCATCGTCCGGGTGGGCATAGACACAGAGAATGCTTCCGGTTGCCACGCCGCCCCCTTCATGTTGCATCTGCGGTATCGGGTCGCCGCTTTGCCCGCCGTGTGCGGATCATACATCCGCCGCCCGCATCGCAACACGGGCAAACACAGGCGGCACGGCGGTTGTGGTTACTGTACCGCGTCCCAGAAACGGCGGATGGCATCAATGTGTGCCTGTGGCGATTGCAACCCTGCCTTCATCGTGTTGACGGCAAGATGCGTTGCACCGATCTCACGCCATGCAGAGGCTTCCCGCGCCCAGTCATCCGGCGTCTTCCCGCCGATGCTCACCCGCGCCTCGATGCCGATTATCGCGGGATCGCGCCCTGCTTCTTCGGTGTAGCGGCGCAGGTCTGCGATTGCCCGCTTCGCGCTGTCGTCCGGAGGCATCTGCGGGAACCAGCCATCGCCAATCCGCGCCACACGCCGCAAGGTTGTATCCACACTGCCACCGATCCAGATCGGAATCGGACGCTGTACGGGGAGCGGGTTCAGCCCCGCTGCCTCGATATGGTGCCAAGTGCCGTGATAGGTCACGACTGGTTCGGTGAACAGGGCGCGAAGCACCGCGATCTGCTCCTCGCTGCGCTTGCCGCGATTGGAAAAATCCTCGTTGAGGGATTCGTATTCCACCGCGTTCCAACCGACGCCGATGCCGAGCCGGAGCCGCCCGCCAGAGAGTACGTCAATTTCCGCCGCCTGCTTTGCGACGAGCGCGGTCTGGCGTTGCGGCAAAATAATCACGCCGGAAACGAACTCGATGCGCTCCGTGATCCCCGCGAGATAGCCGAACAGCACAAAGACTTCGTGAAAGAGGCTTTCGGTCGTGTACGCGCCCGGTCGCCAGTTCGGGCGGTGCGTGATGTCCGCACCAAGCACATGGTCGTACGCCAGCAGATGCGCGTAGCCGATCTCCTCCGCTGCCTGCGCGTATGCCCGCACCGCCCCTGCATCTGCGGTGATTTCGTTCTGGGGGAATGTGACGCCGATTTGCATCATCGCACCTCTCTTTACATTCATCGTGCTGCACCCTATCGTAGCGCGGATGGAGTCACGTAATGGAGGGAACGATGCGCGTGCGATGGGTATTCCTGCTCTCGGTCTTGGTTGTGGTGTCATTGAGCACAGTTCCGGTCTCGGCGGCGGGGACATATGCCAGCCCCGCCTTCGCACAGCAACGCAGCGCAGATGAAGCGGAAACGCCCAATACCTGGGGACCGCTTGCTACCGCACGAGACGGGCAGCAAGAGCCGTACAAAGAAGCGGCGGGCAGTCAGCGCACGGTGCAGTACTTCGACAAAGGTCGCATGGAACTCGGCGCGAACAACACTGTCACCAATGGCTTGCTCGCGAGTGAGATCGTCAAAGGACAAATCCAGCTCGGCAACGGCATCTTTCAGCAGAAAGCCCCACCCGCTATCCCGGTTGCGGGAGATGCCAGCAATGCGGGACCAACATACGCACAGATCAGCGCGAACGCTTCCACGCTTATGGTGGATGCCGCCGCCGCTATCGGCGACCCGACGACGCGCACCCTGAACGCGAACGGCACGCTCGGCACCTATACCGGCGCATACTTGAACGACCCCTACGCTGCCGGCTCGCACCTTGAGCCGGGGACAAACCACAATGTGCCGAAAGCATTCTGCGACTATCGCGCCTTTCACGTCCGCGACGGCAAAGCCGTGATTGGGCTGGCGATCAGCGAAGCCTTCTGGACAAATGTGAAGGTAGGCGGCAAATCACAAGATGTGCTCGTGCAGGTCTTCGAGCGGCGCGTCCTCACGTATACCCCCACCAATGCCGAAGCCTACCGCGTGGAGATGGGCAATATCGGGCAGCACTATTACCAGTGGCGGTATAGCACCACGGACATGACGGACACGACGACCACACTCACTACCGCCGTCACCAGCACCGTCACGGCTTTCTAGCGTACCGTCGCGCACAAAAAAACCGCGAAGCGGGCTTTGTATGCTCCTCGCGGTTTTATTTTTCGTAGAGTATCGGGGAGAATTAATCCGCTGCCATCTCGTACGCCGTCGCCTGCGCGTAGTGCGTCGCCTGCCGCTGAAGGCGCGAAAGCCATTCGCGAATCTCGACGGTGGTGTTGAACCATGCGGATTCCTGCTGCGGGATACGATCAACCGCAGGCTTTTCCATCACCGGAGTGTCAGTATGACCAGAGGCGGGCGTGACAACGGTCTCATGCGTCATGATAATGCTCTCCTTGTAAGACCGTGGAGTATGTGCTCCACATTCGTTGTATATGGTCCACATATACGAACCGCACGGGCTTTGTTTGTATTCCCGCGCTGTTCGCGTGCATGCATCTTCGCCCTACACACGGTATTTGTGGCAATTTCTATGCCACCGCCCGCAGCCGAGTGCCGCGCTACTGCGTTGCCAGTGGCTTGACCGCCAGAATCATCGCTTTGTCGTCGCTGTACGAGACGACCGCGCCGCTGGCATCCTCCACTACATCGTACTGACGCTTGATGTCGGCAGGGGCATTGTCCCACGCATCCCGCACCGTGCCTTCGTGCGCGTGCGCCCGCCCGATCCACGCACCGAGTTCGTGCGTCTTGCGGATCAGTTCGACACTCTCCACTGTGAACTCGGCGTCCGCAAGCAATTCGAGCCACTCCGCCAGCGTTGCGCTATGCACATGCTAATTGTCGCGCACCTTCTCGATCGCGATGAGGAAGTTGCCCGCCTCGCCTTCCGGCACCGCGCTGTCTTCCAGCACGAACCGCCCGCCCGGTTCGAGCACCCGCGCTACCTCATGAATATACGCGCGGGTGTCGGTGAAATGATGCGGAGCGATGCGCGTTGTCACGAGGCTAAATACGCCACTGCGGAACGGTAATGTTTCGGCATCGGCGAGCGCGTACGTCACATTCGTCGCGCCGCTTTCGGTGATGAAGGCTTGCGCGGTCGTGAGCATTTTCGCCGTAAAATCGCTCGCCACAACCCTCCCTGCCGCCTGCGACAGCGCGAGCGCGGTATGCCCACCGCCCGTGGCGATGTCGAGCGCGGTGTCGTCCATCGTCGGTGCAGCGAGTTCTACTAACCGCTTCAGATCATCCCCGCCGCGATGAGTCGCGCTCGTCACATAATGCGCTGCGGTCGCCGCAAATTGCGCCTTCACCCGTGCCTTGACGGATTCCGCGCTCTCCGTAGTCATGCGCTACTCCCCTTCTGGGCGATACCTTCCTGTGTCTCGTACTGTATTCTCGCACAGCATCGCGGAAGCCGCGCACACCTGACGAAAGAGATAAATAAGGAAAAATGGTCTAAATAGCACACCGTAGCGGGCAATGATTACGGCATCAGGCGGGCGATTACAACGAGCCGATGATCGTCCACACCGTACGGCCAGCAGGTCACGAGGGTCAATCGCTCGTCGCCCGTGGTGCCGATATAGAGCGCGTTATCGAGTCGCCGTTCCAACGATTCCCCCGTCTCCGACAGGAGCAGGATTTCGTCTACGCGGTATTTCCAGTCTTTTGGGCCCGCTTTGATGTTGATCTGGTCGCCTTTTTTCAGTTTGTAGAGATTGCGGAAGACTTCCCCCTGCCAGTCATCGTGACCGGACAGCACGACATTCTCCCCTTCACCGGGGCTTGCGCTGCTGAAGTGATGCCCCACCGCATATGCCGCAACATCCCAGATGAGGGCTTCCTGCCCATCTACGTCCACGGGCGACAC
>JBBRMX010000186.1:0-7253 GCA_038230615.1 Thermomicrobiales bacterium
CATGATGTCTCTCTGTCCCTGTTAAATCAGGCTGAATTGCCGCGTGACCATCGCCGTAAGTTCATCAATATCGAACGGCTTGAGCAGCAGCCCGATGTGCTTCTCGGTCAGGTATCCTTGCACTTCCTGTGCGTAGCGGATGTCCGCCGTGCAGACGATCACGGGAATCGCGGCGGTCTCGCGCATCATCTTCATCTTTTGCAGGGTCTGCCAGCCAACATACTCGCGGTCGAAGATGAGATCGAGGATCACCAGATCGGGCGCGACCGCGAGGATTTTTTGCATGTCCTCCACCGCAAAGCCGAATGTCGTGACGCGGTAGCCCTCGTCCTCCAGAATCATACGAAAGAGGTCGAGGATTTCTTGGGTGTCGTTGACGATCAAGATATGTTTTGGCGCGTTGCACGCTGCATCGTCGCCATCGCTTGCGGTCTTGTTCTTGTCCGGTGCTTTGCCCGTTGCCATACCGCCCCACGCCCTTCCCACAGGCACCGCCTGATGCTGTGTATCCCCCACCGCACACAGTTTTTGCATTGTCCGTGTCGAACAAGTGTTTGTCAATCGTCAATTATTGTTGGGCGTTGGGCGTTGCAGGTGCCGGGAGGTGCGACCATACCGGACGGAACAGCACCCACTGTCCGGGGTCGTCCGTAATGACGGTCTCGAAGTTGGCGAGCACGCGCTGCGTATTCTCGGCAATATCTGCCGCAGTATTACCGGTGCGTTGCAGCGGCACATGACGCAAAATGAATCCGTAGCGGTTACGCGAGAGGCGCGGCGACATCATCGTGAACACCTCCGCGTTCGTCGCAAGCGCGACCCGGATATGCCCGGTCGGTAAGGGGGTCGGCGTGCCGAAAAACGGCACCGAGACGCCGTTACCCGCCCAATCGCGGTCTACCACCATTGCCGCCATCGCGCCGCCCTTGACGGCTTTCATCATGCGGCGAATGCTGCCACCGTCTTCCACCGGCACGATGCGCCACCCGCGCGATTGCCGCAGATACGTCACTGCATCATGCACGAAGACCGAGGTGGTGCGCCCGACGAGCAGCCATGCATCATATCCCCGATTGATGACGTACTGCCCCATGATGTCGAATGCGCCGTAATGCGCGGAGCAAAGAATTACGCCGCGCCCGCTCCCAAGCACCGCCTCGATTTCCGCCCAATCGCCATCCATCACGACTTGCTGTGCTAGCCGCCGGAGCGATACACGCGGCACCCGAAGGAGATCGAACCCATTGCGGGCCTGCATCCGAAATGCCCGCCGCGTCGCCCACTGTACGCGGCCCTCGGATGCATAGGGACCGATAACATGGCGCATATTGTCGAGATGGTTCGCTCGCAGGTTCGCATTGCGGCGGAAAAAGTAATCGCCGAAGCGGTCGGAGACCCAGTAACCGAGCGGACGCGGCACGCCGAGCAGAACGACACTGACGAACTGCGCCAGCCGGTTCCCGAACTGCCGCAACCACGGCGGCGGCTCGGCAACCCACTGTGCGATGGAGCCTCTGATGCCTCTCATGCGAATGTTTCTACCTTCCATCCGCGTGCGGCGGCGGTGCGACGCAGGCGTTCGTCCGGGTTCACGCAGATCGGATGCCCGACGAGGGCAAGCATTTCGGCGTCAGTGTAATGGTCGGCATAGCAGTACGACTGCGCGAGATCGAGGGCGTGTTCGGTCGCAAACTGCTGCATGAGAGTCGCTTTCGCCCGCCCGTACGGGTGTGGGGCTTCGAGGCGGGTCGTCAGGCGTGGGGCGCGACCGGGCAGCATTTTCACCGCGAGGCGCGTGGCGATGAGGTGATTGACTCCCAGAAACTCCGCCATCGGCTGGAGGATGAACCAGAGTGCGCCGGAGAGCATCACAGTGGTATGGCCCGCGGTACGATGCGCGTGCACTGTCTCGATGCCGCGTACCGCGAGGCGCGGCTGAATATCGCGCCGGAAGCAGTCCGCGCCGAGTTGCTGCATTGTAGCGAGGTCTTTGTCGCGCAGGTACGGGCGGTGGCGCCGGATACTCTGCGCGATGCGTCCCGGCGTCGGGCGCAAATGACGCAGCACGAATGTCACGGTATGCAGCGCGTCGCCGATGCCGAGTTGCCGTTGCTCCCATAGGTAGCGGAGAAAAAGCCGCTCGGCGGTCGTGCCGGGAAGCAGGGTGCGGTCCACATCGAAGATCGCCCCGATGCGGGCGGCATCGCTTACGGGGGGAGACGTGAATGCGATCTGGGTCGCCTCGACGACCGCCCGATTGCCGATCAGCGGCACCGTGCGCTCGGTCGCGTCGGGGAGCGACGACGGCGTAGAATGCACAGGCGTCGTCGCTTCGTCAGTCACCGGCTCGCTCCGCTTTCTTCGCGGCGCGGGCAGCGCGGGCAGCCTGCCATCGCGCCCGCGCCGCGATCTGCTCCGGTGCCTCGCCGCGCAGGTAGTCCCACGAATCGTAAATGACCGGCAACCCGCGAATGATCGAAAGCGCGACCGCACTGTAGACGAAAAACCATGTCGCCGCCCGCCCCGGCGTAGTGTCGTACCACGCGAGAAAGCCGTTCGTGTGCGGCAATCGCGCCCCGTACAACCCCGCGACGAACCCGAATGCCAGTGCTTTGGCGACACCGTAGAACTCTCGCATGAAACGGGATGCGGTCAGCCACTGCGTGAGGGGGGAGCGCATCATGCTGTTTGTGCCAAAGGGTGTCTTGCCGTCCTTTAGTCCGAGCGAACGCATCGCGTCCACGATAAATCCCCGCGTCACCATTGCGATCGGAATCCAGATCGGAATAAGATCGAGATGCGCGTAGACGATCCAGAATGTCATCTCGACTACGCGGTCGCCCGCAATATCGAAGATCGCGCCGAAGTCGTCCGCCCGCCCCCGCGACCGTGCGACGATGCCGTCCAGCCCGTCGGAGATGATGATGAGATAAATGAGCACCACAACCGCCGCGACCGCCCCCGGCTGCCGCGTATATAACAACCCGACCGTCCCATACAGAACGAGCAACCGAATCACGGTCATCAGGTTTGCCACGCGCTGTTTCCGTGCCTCCCTGTGCTGCTGCGCGTTATGCCCCCGACGCGGGAGTATCGCATAGCGGCAGGCAATCAGGGAAGTACTCCCGTGTCAGCGATTGATGAGAGTAAGTAACACGATCCACGCCACAAGGGCGACGAGCGAGCAACCGAGCGCGAGCAGGCGGGCGGCGAAGCGGTCATAATGATAGACGACCCACGCGAGCGCGGTGTTTGCCGCGAGCACAATCCCCGCGAGGAACGGCATTGTCCAGAGTTCGCGCCGCTCCCCGATACGGTCGGGCTGGCTCGATCCGGCGGGACCGAAATGCAGCGCGATCTGCTCCGGGAATGTGGAGTACCGCAGAGCGATGAACGCAATCATGCCCCCGGTAATCAGCAGCCCCGCCCCGATAAACAGCAGGGCGATACGGTCATTCAGCAGCGTACCCGTGCCTGCATCGGGCGGCATGACCGTGCGTTGCCCGCCGGTGCCGGTCGAGAGCGTGACGGGTAGCGCGTCGAATGCGCTGGAGGTAGGGAATTGCCCGGTGCGCCCGGTGGTCGCAAGCCGCCCGCTCTCGGTAATCGGCGCGTACGTGCCGGGAGGAGTGGCGAGTGCGCCGGAGGATGTCGCAGGGTCTGCGGGCGGCACCTGCCACGCGTTGCTCAGGTACAGGCTGTCCGGTACGGCGGTCTGTGGCGGCGATGCGGGCTGCGGGCGTTCGCGCTCTGCTGCAAGTAATTCCCACGCCCCCGATGCGGAGGAAGCAGGCTTCGCGGGCGGCGCATCCTCTACAATCGGCCAGCCGAAGCGGTCGTATTGCTGCGGTGGGGCGGGCGGCTCGTAGCCGGGAGGCGAGGCAGAAATCCTGTCCCGCGGTATCGCGCCGCTGTCCGCTGCGGGAGGCGTGGATGCGCCATTCCCGGCAGGCGGGAAGCCACGCGCAGCGGGCGGGAGCGGCGGGCGGGAGCGGTCGGCGTTGCCGTCGCCGATCCCGCTGCCCGGTGGCATGCTTGCCGCGAACCAGATGCCTTTGCCCGAACCCGTCTGCACGTTTGCCGTTTCCCTTCGCCGCGCCGCCCCGTTCGGAACCGCGCCGCCCGCTAATCCGCGATGGCTTCCGCCCGTGCGCCCGCGAATACCGGCGAACACCACTCTTTATGCGCCGGGGATTTCCCGCGCACGGCAGCGAAGAATTCTTTCTGCAACTTCCGCGTGATCTCCCCGACCATGCCGTCCCCGATAAGGCGGCGATCCACTGATGTGACGGGCGAAATCTGTGCCCCGGTGCCGCACAGGAAGAGTTCCGAGACGCCGTAGAGTTCGCTGCGGTCAATCTGCCGTTCGACTACCGAGATACCGAGATCGTGCGCCAGTGCGATCACCGTCGCTCGCGTGATGCCCACGAGGATATTGTCTGCCGGGGCGGGCGTCACGAGCACGCCGTTATCCACGATGAACAGGTTTTCCGCGCTACCCTCTGCGACATGCCCGTCGGACGAGAGAACGATTGCCTCATCGTAGCCGTTCAGTTCCGCCTCGGTACGGGCGAGGGCGGAGTTGATGTAGGTACCGGTGATCTTGGCGCGGGCGGGCGCGGCATTGTCTTCCACGCGATGCCATGACGACACCTGCGCTGCCAGCCCTTTTTCGGTGTCCAGATAGTCACCGAGCGGGCGGGTATAGATAGTCAGCGCGTCGCTGTTCGGCATATTCAAGCGCGGACCGAGTTCGAGATTGCCCTTGTAGGCTACCGGTCGTATGTAGACATCGTAGCGCGTCTCGTTGCGGCGCAGCAGTTCGAGGGTGAGGTTGCACAGATCGTCTGCCGTCATCTTGAGGTCAATCATCAAGGTGCGGCAGGAGCGCAGCAGCCGCTCGTAGTGCGCCCGCATGTGGAAGACATAGAGTTCGTCTTCCTCAGCATTCCAATACCCCCGGATGCCCTCGAAGCAGCCCGTGCCGTAGTTGAAGGCGTGCGTCATCACACTGATCTTCGCCTCGGCAAGCGGGACAAATTGCCCCCCGAAATAGCAGTACGTCTCGCTCGTCATCGCTGTTCGCCCTTTCCCTGCGGAGTTTTCGTCAATGCCGTTCATTTTAGCACGAGACCCCGCCGTACACTGCCCCACGCTTAATGCGCTCTGGCAGTGTTCGTTCAGTATACATAACACATAGGGGTCCATGCTAGGGGGACAGCGAAAGTATCCCGTGTCGCGTTGCGTCGCCGGCAAACGGATAAAAAAAGAGCGGGCGCGTTCCCTGCTCATACAGGAAACGCGCCCATTGCGAAGCTCGCCCACGTACCGCGCTGCGGCGTTACTTGGTCGGTGTCGGTGTCGTTGCCGCGCCGGGGGGCGTCCCGACCGCGCTTGCTGCGGGGGTACCACTAGCGGCGGAGGCATTTGGTGTTCCCATCGCGGCGGCGTTGGGCGTCCCGGCTGCCGCGCTTCCCGCGCCTGCGGTGCCGACGACGGGCGGCGACGGAGCGGGCGTGAAGGTCGGCGTCGCAGGAGCAGCGGCGGGCGGTTCGAACCCGGCAGCAGGCGACGGGAACGGTGTCGGCACGGTGTTCTTGATCTTCGCCTTTGCGACTTCGTCCGCGATCCACGTCGCAAATTGCTTGTCGCGCAGCTGGCGGTAAATCGTGTCTTCGAACTCGCGGTTCTGCGGATGATCGGTCACTTTGATGATGTGATACCCGAAATCGGTTTTGACGGGCTGGCTCACCGCGCCGACGGGCAGACTAAACGCAGCATCCTCAAACGGCTTGACGAAGACGCCGTGTGGCGCGTAGCCGAGATCGCCGCCAGTGGGCTTGGTCGTGGTGTCAGTCGTCAGTTCGGTGGCGACTGCGGCGAAATCCTGCCCCTGATCTACAACACGGGCGCGGGCTTCTTTCGCGGCGTCCTCGGTGGGCAAGAGAATATGAAAGACATGAACTTCCTCGCCGCTGGTGGGAGCGCGGGCTTCTAGCACCTCACGCGCACGCTGGCGGGAGAGGGCGGGGCGGGTGATGAGCCGCTTGTAATCATCGAGGCTCATGCCCGCGTCCTTCTGGCGGCTCTTGATGAACTCCGCGAGGGTTGCGGTGCTCGTGGCGCGTGCTTCGCCGTTGGTCGGGGTCTGCGTCGGCGGTGCCGTCGCGCTCGGTTCCGGTGTGGCGGTCGGCGGCGTGTTCGGTGTCGGGGTCAGCGCGACTGCCGTTGCCGTCTGGGGGATGCCCGCGCTGACCGTCTGCGTTGCGCCCGCCGCGACCGCAACCGATGTTTGTGTCGCGGCAGCGGTCGCGATGTCGGCAGTTGCCTGTTTCGCGGGGCTGAGCGTCGGCGCGGGCGTCGGTGTATTGAGGCGCACGGGGGCGAACCGCTCCGCGACGGTCTCATCTATATCCTTGTCCGTGATCGTCACGCCAATGCTTGGGAGGGCGTCGAGGATGACGCGGTCTTCCACCATCTGACTGAGCGTGGTGGAATCTACCGGCACATCGCGGATACTCTGGATTTCCTTGCGTGCGGCGTTCGCGCCCGCCTGCAACTGCGGCGATGCGCCCTGCCCGCCGAATTGCGACTGAAACGAATACTGCTGAAGGCGGTCGAGCAACTCATTGCGGCGCACTTTCCAGTAGTCGTCGCGGGTGATGTTCTTGCCGTTGATCGTGGCGAGTGTATCGTTCGGCGTGAAAACGTAGTATTGCAACGACCCCACGACAATAATCAGCATGAGCAACGAAACGACGGCACCCATGCCGATGAACAGATATTTGCGCTGCTGCTCCTCGCGCTGGCGGCGTGAGAGACGGCGGCGCGTCTTCGCGGCAGGAATCGGTGCCGCGAGCGTCGAGGTGCGGCGGTTATTGCGTGGCATCAATGCCTCCGGCGAATGAGCAATCAGTAGCGAGTAACGAGTAACGAGCAACCGGATATTCGATCCGCATTTCTCTTGTTACTCGCTACTCGCTACTGAGTACTCGTGACTGATCGCTCTCTACTGATTGCGACCGTTTGCGACGTACGGAAGCAGGGCGAGATGCCGCGCCCGCTTGATTGCGGTAGAAAGCGCACGCTGATGCTTCGCAGACAGCCCGGTCTTGCGGCGCGGGTCAATCTTGCCGCGCTCGGAGAGGAAGCGGCGCAGGCGGGCAATGTCTTTGTAGTCTACCTCGTCAATGCCGTCAGCGGCGAACAGGTCTACCTTGCGCCGACTGCCGCCGCCACCGCCACCGCCGCCA
>JBBRMX010000187.1:0-7233 GCA_038230615.1 Thermomicrobiales bacterium
CATGCGCCGCTAAACGCCCTGTATCGTGGAACATCGCGGAGCATCACGCTATCGGTAGTTTACCGCATGGAGACGCGTTCGTACACCGTTCGGCGTGGCGCGGCGACACGTGGCGTTAGTGTGCTTGAGAGATTTGGTAAGAATGAGGTCTCCGGTTCAAGTCCGGATCAGGGCTCCACTTTTTCCCTTCTATCGCAAGAACAATCATTCTCTGCATGGACGCAATCAATTGTGTCACGCGCAGGGATCGCGACTCTTCGTATAGTGCGGTCATGTGCCGATCAATGTTCTCTACAAGACCGAGGAAATCACCTATATCCTCCACGATAGCGAGGCGGCTGCGCCCGACCGATCAGCGCGATGCCCGCCGCTACCGCGACGAGCCCGACAAGATCGCGAACCCCGACCCGCTCATCGAGCAGCAGTGCCGCGAGGCCCAACCCGAAGATCGGTGTCAGGAAGTAATACGCGCTTGCGACACTCGCCTCGCCCCGCGCCAACAACCAGAACCAGAGCAGCGATGCACCGATGCTGATGACGAAGACGAGATAGACGAACGCCCACGCGAGGGGAGCATCCACACGCACGCGCAGCGGGTCTTCTCCCACAAGCGCGAACGGCACCAATGCCAAACCCGCTGCACCGAGTTGCACCGCATTGACGACGAGGGGATGTTCGTGCGGGGGATGCCGTTTATAGACGAGTGTCGCACCCACGAGACAGACGACGCCCGCCAGTTGCAACGCCATTCCCTCGGCGGTATCCGCCCTCCCGCCACCGCCGAGCCGCCCGGTCATCACGAAAATAACCCCACCGAAGCCGAGGACTAATCCGGCGATGCGCGGAGGCGTCAGGCGTTCACCGAGCAGACGGGGCGCGACAAGGGCAAGCATGAGCGGGTTGGTGGCGGCGAGAATCGAACCCATGCCGGCGGAGAGGTGCCGCAGCGACTCGTAACCGAGACCGAGATAGAGAGCGCAATTGAGCAAACCAAACACCGCGATGCGTCCCCACGCCGCCACCCCGCGTGGCGCACGAGCGCGGACGATGCGTGCAAGAACCGCGAGGATCACAGCGGCGCAGAGGAATCGGACCGCGAGCAATGTCAGGGGCGGGCTGTGCGTCACGCCGATTTTGGTGGCGATAAATGCCGAACTCCACAGCAGAATATAGAGCAGCGCAACCGCGACGACGACAGGAGACCGCTCACCGGATTGCCTCACCGCTCGTTCCGCCTTCCTGTCCCGATACTGCTTGCAGGGTACCTCGTCGTAGCCCCGCGCAGTATGGGGCAGGATGCGGCGATTGCCTACCGTACAAGGAGCGATACGACAACGCCGCCTCGCTGATATGAGGCGGCGTTGTGATGCAAATCAGTCTGCGTGCTTCGCGCGACGTGCGATACTACGGGACGCGAACGACAACCGGGAACGGCGAACCCGCACCGTAAATGGCGATAGAATCGCCGGAATTGTAGTTCGGGACAGAGTAGTACGGGACGCCGCCATAGTATGGGACGCCGCCATAGTATGGGACGCCGCCATAGTATTGGACGCCGCCATAATAGTACGGGACACCATTGTACCCACCGTAATACGGCACGTATCCGTTATTACCGTAGTAGTACGGGCCGCCGCCGTAGTATGGGACTGCCGCGCTGTTGTAATAGCGGTCGGAGGTCGCAGGTGCACCGCAATAGCCGATGTTATAGTACCCGCCCGCCACATCGCAGTGCGGGTCGGCAGCACCAACGGTCGCACTCCCCACCGTCGCTAATGCCGCAACCATCACTCCGGCGACCATCACCGTCCGAAAACGCTGTACAAACCGCTTCATACCTCTGCTCCTCTCGTCGTCTGCCGTCGTAAGACATCAATGTATCCTCATGCACAAAAGCAGGACTTGTACATATCGCTGCCCATACTTATGTGCAGTATGAACGTACCACTAGTATGGACGCTTGTGCAAGCCCATTTGTTTCATTGATTCCTCGTAGAACAACACATTCCTCTCATATTTGTCCCGCATGATAGACGCGAGATGGGACAAATGCGGAGATGTACAAGGAGCAACGGGCGATGCATGTAGATTTTGTTTTTCTCGCGGACGCCGCGACTGTACGCCCCGACGGGCGCATTGATGCCACCGCTATCGGTACATTTACCGAAGAAGCCGAGACGTTCCCCACGAAACTCCTTCGCTTCGCGGTCGTGACCCGCATCGAGTTCGATAAGGACGACCACGACCCCGGCACCCTGCATGTCGTCGTCGTCTCACCGGACGGCGCGATTCTGACCGAGCAGACTTCGATGATCGAGGTGCCGCCAGTGGTGATACCGCCGCCGAAAGTGACGCGCACGCGCACACGGGTGCTGAATTTCTTCCACGTCCCGCTGCCGTCGCCGGGATACTACGAATGCCGCGTCTCTCTGAACGATGCGCGATACGAGGAAAGCCCGCATTTCGAGGTCAAACGTTCCCATGTGCTTGCGGTCGAGTAACACACTGCGATGCAATGTGGCGCGGGCGCGGTATGATAGGCAGAGCATGATGTGCCGCCTATCGGGGCAGCACGCATGACCGCAGGAAAGCGACCCGACTGCCGATGCCACGCCCCGACCCCGCAACCGACCACCGCCCGTATCCCCTCCCCCTTCGCCGGTGGGTGATGAGCCAAACATGGCGCGATCTGCTGTTCGCGCACTGGCCGGTGCCGGTGGCAATGTTGCGCCCGCTCATCCCCGATACACTGGCAATAGATACCTATGAGGGCATGGCGTGGGTCGGCGTCGTGCCGTTCCGCATGACGGGGGTACAGTTGCGCGGGCTGCCCCGCGTGCCGCTGACCGACGCCTTCCCCGAACTGAATGTCCGCACCTATGTCACCGCCCGCACCGACGACCCATCGCCGGAGGCACGCAAGCCGGGGGTCTATTTCTTCTGTCTCGATGCGGGCAACCCGCTGGCGGTCGCGGTGGCACGGACGTGGTACCACTTACCCTACTTCAATGCCCGGATGCGCGTGATCGCCACGGGGCGAGATTTGCGCTACACCTCGCACCGCACGCATCGCGGCGCACATCCCGCCGTTTTCGACGCAGTGTACGGGCCGACTGCACCCGTTGCGCTGAGCGAACCGGACACCCTCGCGCACTGGCTGACCGAACGTTACTGCCTGTATACGACCGACCCACACGGCACGCCCTATCGGGGCGAGATTCACCATCGTATGTGGCCGCTGCAACCCGCCTTTGCAGAGATTGCAACGAACACGATGGCGGCGGCACACGGCATTACGCTGCCGGATATTCCCCCTGTGCTGCATTTCGCCCGCCGTCTCGATGTCGTCGCGTGGGCGATTCGCCCGGTCTGATCGCCGCTACTTCGGACGCAAGAAACCGATAGACCTGCCACGCGCCATCCCACACACTGGTCATGCCGACCATCCACCCGCCGCAGGGAGCGTGCATCGTGACGACCCGACCCGCCTTTCGTTTCGCCGTCATTGGCGAGCATATCGCCTCGCGTGCCGATCTCGTCCGCACCGCGCAGACTGCCGAGCGGCTCGGCTACGCAACGCTGCTGCTCCGCGATCATTTCGTCGAGGAACCGTTCGGGCATCAATTCGCGCCCATCGCCGCCCTTGCCACCGCCGCTGCCGTGACTGAACGGCTCCCCATCGGCACGCTGGTGTTCGCCAACGATTATCATCCGCCCGTCCTGCTGGCAAAGGACGCCGCAACGCTCGACGTGCTCTCCGGGGGACGGTTTGAACTCGGCATCGGCACCGGTTTTCTGCGTGAGGAATACATGCAGGCGGGCATCCCGTTCGATGCACCCGGCGTACGTGTCTCCCGCTTCGAGGAGGCATTGCAGATACTGCGTGGGCTATGGGGGCGAGGACCCTTCACCTTCCACGGCACGCATTACCGGCTGGATGCCTTCGACAGTTTCCCCAAACCGGTGCAAGATCATCTGCCCATCCTCGTGGGAGCGGGCGGGAAACGGATGCTCCGCATCGCCGCCCGCCACGCCGACGCAATCAGTATCCTCACCGTCTCCACGACCACCGGCGCAGTCACGGATGACCCCGCCCAACGCACTGCCGCCGCCGTCGCGGAGAAAATCGGCTGGATCCGAGACGCTGCCGGAGATCGCTTCGACCGGATCGAACTGAGCATGGTCGGCACATTTCTTATTACGGAGGGCGACGATGCGGCACGCGCAGCCGCGCAGGTACGGGAAGAGCGAGGCTGGCACGCACTCTCGCTCGCTGAGGTACGGGAGATGCCTGCACTGCACATCGGCACAATTGACCAGATAGTTGACATAATACGGTATCGGCGAGAGCAATTCGGCATATCGTACTGGGTGGTGTCCGACACGCAGATGGACGCCGTCGCGCCCATCGTCGCCCGCCTCACCGGAACATAAGGAGATTCCGGTATCGCCGTTACCCGCTCGATACAGTGAATGTGGGTGGTGCGCCGGATCGGTTAGGTCAGCGGGCTTTCGGGCGCGTTCGCGTCGGGGCGTGCGCCGCGCCCTTGCAGGAAATACGCGAGCACGAGCACCGCCGCCGTCACCCCGAAGAAACCGAGAATCCAGCCCCACCACGGGAACGCAGTCAAGCCGCTTTGCGTGGTGCTACTGTCGGTGCTGCTCGCCGTCGTGCCGCCCGCAGTCACCGTGAAGTCGAACGAACCTTTCGCTGTATGTCCGTCGTCTGCCACCGATGTCCATTTCACGGTATAGACGCCTTTCGGTAGACCGGGGCGCAATCCAATCGTCATCGTATCACGCTTGTTCAGGTCTACGACGCCGCCCATCGAAACGATCAGCCCCGTGCTGTCGGAGACTGTGCCGCTGCTGCGCGTCGGGCTCGTTTCAGCGGAAAAGATGACCGTCACCTTGTCAGGTGCCTGCGCGACCGCTCCACCGCTCGCGGGATCGGACGAGCGATACTCCGCGTGCGCCCCGACCCCTATCGCCGGAACGAGCAAGGTCAAAAGAATTATCGCCGGTACCCACACCCGACGCCATTGTCGAATGTTCATGGTAGTGCCTCCTCTATCCAAAAATCCGTATTCTCCTCCCCCGATCATACCGCATGTATGGGTCAATGCTGATGCTCCTGCGCGAAAGCGACGAGCAATGTATTCACGCGCTCCGGGGCATCCTGCGCTACCCAATGGCTGGCATCGGGGACGCGCTCGACACGCAGATACGGCACCCACGGTTCCAGCCCCTCGGTCAGCGAAAGACCGAGGTAATTGTCGCACTCGCCCCAGATAAGCAGCGTCGGTGCGGCGACGAGATTCGCCTGTGCCGATACGCGGCGGGGGTCTTGGCGCAAGAGCGCACGGTAATAATTGATCGTCGCGGTGCGTGCGCCCGGTTGATCCATCGCGGTGCGGTAGTAGCCGATGTCACGCTTGGAGAAGGTGCCGGGGCGCACGGGGTCGTGTTCCATCGTCCGGCGCATCGCGGCATACTTGCCCGCCTTGAACAGCAGTTCTGGCAACACGGGCAACTGAAACGCGAAGATGTACCACGATTTCCGCAGTTGCGCGGGCGTTCGCAGTTCGCGCAGCATCGCGGCAGGATGCGGGGCGTTGCAAACTGCGAGGGCACGAGTCACGTCGGGATGATTGATCGCCACCGTCCATGCGATGGCACCGCCCCAGTCATGCCCGACGACAAGTGCATTTTCCGCGCCCAGATGCCGGATGAGCGCAGCGATGTCCGCCGCGACCGTCGCGGCACGGTAACTCGCCACACCGGGCGGTTTCTCGGAGCGATTGTAGCCGCGCATGTCGGGAGCAACGACGCGAAACCCCGCCGCCGCGAGCGCGGGTATCTGCCTGCGCCACGAGTACCAGAACTCCGGGAAGCCGTGCAGCAGCACGACGAGCGGCCCCGCACCCGCTTCCACATAATGCAGCCGCACACCATTGACGATCGCCTCGTGATGCGAGACACCGTCCAGCAAATAGTCATCCCACATTGGCTATTCCTTCCAACGACGTTTCCGGCGGCGCGAAAGAGTAGACATCCACATCGCAGACTGGTTCGTATCCGATCTGTGTATAGATATGGTTCGCGGTCGGGTTGGCGAGATTAGAGCGGTTCGCATAATCACTGAGCCGCTTCGAGCGGTGGAGTTACCCCGCGTTCGTGGACAGTGAAAGACTACGCGATACGCGCGTCGCTTGTCCATCTCCTTTCGTAGGCTGCGGGTGACACATAGCCGAGCGCCGAGTGTCGGCGATGCGTGTTGTAGAACCCTTCGATGTAATCGAAGAGTGCCAGTCGTGCCGCGTTCCGGGTCGGAAACCGTTGCCGGGCAAGCAGTTCGCATTCGAGCGTGGCGAAGAAACTCTCCGCCATCGTGTTGTCGAAACAGTCGCCCCGACTCCCCATCGATGCTATCATCCCCGCCTCTCGCAACTGGTGCCCGAACGCGAGGCTCGTGTACTGCGATCCCTGATCGGAATGGTGGATGACTCCATACGCTGGTCGGCGGCGCCAGAGTGCCATGTCGACCGCTTCGATAACCAGCTCTGTACGTAAATGCTCTGCCATTGCCCAGCCGACTACACGGCGGCTGTACACGTCGAGGACGACCGCGAGATAGAGAAAGCCCATCCACGTTGACACATAGGTGATGTCCGCCACCCACAGTTGGTCGGGGGCCGCAGCGGCAAAATCGCGCTTGACGAGGTCGGGAGCGGGTTTCGTCTCGGGATTGCGCCGGGTAGTACGCGGTCCCTTACGGCGATGGCATCCTTGTAACCCCGCGAGGCGCAGCAGACGTGCCACCCGCTTGCGCGAGCAACACACCCCTTCAAAGCGCAACTCCGCCCAGACCCGGGGCGTCCCGTAGATGCCGCGACTGCGCGCATGGATGACGTGAATCCGTTGGCGCAACACATGATCGGCATGTGCACGTGCCGATGGTGGACGCGACCGCCACGCATAGAACCCGCTCTTCGACACACTGAGGAGACGACACATCGTGACAACCGGAAAGTTTGCCTTCTCCACCTCGATGAACGCGAACACCGTTACCGGGTCACGTCGCTCTCGCGGGCGTTGACGGCTGCTTCCTTTTCCAGGATGTCCCGTTCCTGGGTGATCTCCCGGTTCTCTCGCCGTACGCTGCCCAGAGGGCCGCCGGGCTAGTCCTCGCTCTCGGACTTCGTCACCGCGTCGCGGTTGCCGATCAGACCC
>JBBRMX010000188.1:0-7214 GCA_038230615.1 Thermomicrobiales bacterium
GAGCCCGCGAACCCGCACTTGTAGACGCCGTCGTTGACGTTCGTGTAGACCTCGCCCTCGAGCTCGTCGATCTCGTCTCGCAGCGCATCGGGGTAGAGGTCGAGCCGCACATCGGTGAACGCGTCGAACTCGCTGTCGAGCATCCGGATGATCTCGGAAGACTCGTTGTTCACGATCCGATCCGTCTCGCGGTCGTAGAAGCGGTATTCGATCTGGTATGGTTTGCCGCTTCGCACTGCGCTGTACCATGTCTCGTAGCAGTGCAGTACATCGTCGGGATGCAGGATTGGCTCCCAACTCTGGTCGCCGCCCACGCCGTAGAGAAACCCCGTGAACTCGTACCAGCGAGCATTGTAGTAATCAATGTACCCGTCCGGTCGTGCCGTCCAGACGATCTGCGGCATCGCATCTGCAAGGGCGCGAAAGTGCGTTTCCTGCGTCCGCACGGCGTTCTCGGCATGTTTCAGCGCAGTGATGTCGCGGGTAATTGCCAGCGCGGAGATTGCGGTACCGTTCGCGTCGAACTCCGGTACCATCCGCGCTTGGTAAAAACGCATCCCGTCCGGTGCAGCAAACGAGCACTCGAAAACCACTTCATGCCCGGTCGTGAAAACTACGTTGGTCTGCTCTTCCCAGATCATCGCGAGATCGTCCGGCAAACCGAGGTCGCGGTGCGTTTTGCCGAGAAAAGCACGAAACGGCACACCTGTCGCCGCGCCTATCGCGGGGTTGACATAGATGTGGCGATGTTCGCGGTCGAAGCGCGTAATGATATCCGGGGAGTTCTCCGCGACCGTCTGGAATTGCACCCGTTCGCGCTCAAGAATCGCAGCGATGCGCCGTTGCTCACTTACGTCATGATAATAGACCGATAATCCGTCTGGCGCAGGATATACATGGACTTCAAACCACGTGTCGAGCGGCGGATAATACTCCTCAAAAGTGGCTGGCTGCTGGGTCGCCATCGCATGATGGTATATCGTGTAAAAGTTCAAGCCGACCGCTTCTGGGAATTCGTCCCAGACATTTTTGCCAAGTAACTCTTCGCGGCGACGCTGGAGCAATACTTCGGAGTGGCTATTGAGATACGTGAAGTGCCATTCGGTATCGAGTGCGAAGAAGGCATCACTGATTCGCTCAAGAACCATCGCCATATCGGTCGGTGCCGTGTTCGGTAGAGGCGGTACAACTGCGTGAACCGGATCGGGCATCGTTACGGGCCTTCCTTACTCCATCGGTCTTTGTGCTATCCCTTACGGCGGTCACTGCACAAACGATACCAGCAATCGTGCGTGCTATGGGTGCCGCGCCCGCAGCCCGACCCAGTCTTCCATGTGGGCGCGGACAATGTTGGTGAACCCGACTGCCACAAGAGCGGCTTCGACTTCTTCTGCACGCTCCACGATGATGCCGCTGGCAACGAGCCACCCGCCGGGGCGCAGGCTCTCATACAGATGGGGCGCGAGTTCGATAATAATACGTGCGATGATGTTCGCAAAGACCCCGTCGAAGGTGCCGTAGTGCTCCTCCGGACCGAGCGAACCGACGATCAGTGGGAATTGTTCGCGGCCGAAGCCATTCTGCTCGCCATTTGCCCGTGCAGTCTCGACGGCGACTTCCTCGACATCCAGCCCAAGTACATGCCCCGCACCGAGATGCATGGCGGCAATTGCCAGAATACCGCTCCCGGTGCCGACATCGAGCAGGCGGTCGCCCGTCTCCACGAGGTCTTCAGCGGCGATGAGGCAGAGTTGCGTCGAGGGATGCAGCCCCGTCCCAAACGCCATGCCGGGATCGAGCGAGATCACATGATCGCCCGGTTGCGCCTCGTACGGTCGCCACGAAGGGCGAATGATGAGCGATGCGCCGACACGATGCACATGGAAATGCTCCCGCCACGCATTCGCCCAGTCTTGCTCGTCGCTCATCTCGACTTCGAGTTGCCCGACATAGCGCATCTGGGAAAGGTGCCAGAGCGCGTGCCGTAGCGTCTCGACTGTCTGTGGTGCATCGGCGGTTTCGGGAATGTAGGTGCGGACGATCACGGGCTTCGCCATGTCTACCCGCAGGTTGTCGCCGTCGCGGTCCTGCACATAGCCTTCCTCGATTGCGACGCCGCCCTGATAACCGTAGCGGGCGAACAATTCCGAGACAGATTCTACCGCTTCCATATCTGCGGCGACGCGCAGTTCCAGCCAGCGCATCACTTCGCTCCGTTCATCGTGCCGTTTGCGCCGCCGAGATTGACCTCGGAATTGTCGCCGACGTTGATGCTGTGATAATCGCCGTGTACGACGGACGACGCGCCAATGATCGAATCGGTAAGCATCACATTAGCGATCTCGCCACCGTGATCCACGATGGCATCCCGGATGATTGCGTTCGAGACCGTCACATTCTCGCCGATGCTGACGTACGGCCCAACAACCGCGTTGTGTAGCGTCGCAGTCGGCGCGATGACGACGGGCGGCACGATAACGCTGCCGGGGTAATCCGGCGCACCGGAATTGCCGCCATCGCGCTCCAGCAGGGTGCGATTGGTGTCGAGCAGGGTCTTCGGTTGCCCGCAATCGAGCCAGAGGTCCATCGGTGCGGCTTCGATGCGTGCGCCGCCGTCAATCATTACCTGAATCGCGTCGGTGAGGTAATACTCGCCTTTGGTCTGTTTGCCCGCCGTGATGATCTGCCGGATCGCGGTGAACAACCATTCGGAATCGCGGAAATAATAGATGCCCGCTACGGCGAGGTTGGTCGGCGGGTTCTCAGGCTTCTCGATGATCCGCTTGATTGAGGTGCCGTCCATCTCGACGATGCCGAAGGAGCGCGGGTTCGGCACTTCTTTGACGAAGATCACCCCGTCTGCATTGGTGCGGTTCAGTACGGTGAGGTCGGTGGAGAAGATCGTGTCGGCGAATGCCACCATTACCGGGCCGCTGACAAGCTGCTCACACAGGCTGATCGCGTCTGCCTGCCCCTTCATCTCCGCCTGATGCACGAAGGTCGCACGGAAGCCGTAATGCTGCTGCACATAGTCGCGGATTTGCCCGCCGAGATAGCCGGTGACGAACACCACTTGTTCCGGTTGAAGCGGCGCGATGCTGTCGAGCACGTGCCCAAGGATCGGCTTGCCCGCAACGCTCACGAGTGGCTTCGGTTTGCTCCATGTGTGCGGACGCAGCCGCGTCCCGAAACCCGCCGCCGGAATGAAGACATGCATACGTTCCTCCTCCGCGCCGCGCTGTTGGGCGGCTCTCCATCATCGTATGCCCTATCGTACATCATATCTGTTGCATGAAATGTGCGAATACGGAATAACGGGCAACACCGTGATGTTGGGTATACTGAGCGAAAGAACGCGGTGCATCGCGTACACCGCTCACAGGAATCGAGGATACATACGATGGCTGAGACGCCAGAATCCCGTGAGGTCGCCGCAGTGCCGGTGCCGAATGGGGCAGCGAATATCACAGAACCATCTGCAGCGACTGCCGCAGAGATCGAAGAGGAGGCTTTAAAGCAAGTAGACGCGCTCTACCGGACTGCGCTGCGGATGACCCGAAACCCGCAGGACGCTGAAGATTTGGTGCAGGAGACCTATTTCCGGGCATTCCGTTCGGCGCACCAGTTCCAACCGGGGACGAATCTACGGGCGTGGCTCTTCAAGATTCTCACCAACAGTTTCATCAACCAGTATCGGAAGAAGGCACGCAAACCGCTGTCGAGTTCGCTGGAAGATGTCGAAGAGTTCTATCTGTACAACCATCTCGTGGATAGCGGGGTGCAACCGAACTCGCCCAACCCGGAAGCGACGGTCATTGACCAGTTTGCGGAAGAAGAAGTGATTTCGGCACTCGATCAGTTGCCGATAGAGTTTCGGCAGGTCGTGCTGCTCGCGGATGTCGAGGGGTTCGCGTACAAAGAGATCGCGGACATCGTCGGGATCCCGGTCGGCACCGTGATGTCGCGGCTCCACCGCGGGCGGCGACGGCTGCAAAAAGAGTTGTTTGACTACGCGGTAACGAGTGGGTACGTAGATTCGCTGCGCAATACGGCGCGTATAGATACGACGGGCTAAAAAGATCATGGAACAAACGACGATGACCTGTCAGGAATGCATTGAGAAACTGCACCTGTATCTGGATCGTGAACTCTCCGAGCAGGAGCAGCACGAGGTGCAACGGCATCTCGCATTTTGCAAGCACTGTGCCGATGCCTTCAAGTTCGAGCGGGGCATGTTGCATCGTGTCGGGGATTCCTGCCGGACGACGACGGCATCAGCCGAGCTTCGCACCCGTATCCGTGTGTTGGTGCAGACGACGGTCATCGTAAACGAATAACGAATAACGACGATGTGCTAGACAACCATGCGTGCGTTATGGTAATCTCTCCCTTGTCGTTCCCACTGCATCGAGAGAAAGCGCATCGCGAATGGCGTTGAAAGACTGGATCAAAGAGACGACCGACAAATTGCGTGAGGCAGTCGAGTGGGTGATACCCCCACCGCCGCAGCGCGTTCCTGCCCGCATCCCGATTCCCGTGTATCCTCCGACGATACGCCGCTGAAAACTGGGCCATCTCCACCCGCACATCTGATGTGGTAGCACATGGTCGTCCGGTCGCCTTTTTACAAACATCTCCCTCTCCGTATCAAATCGTTAATGCTGGTGAGTGCCGTGTCTCGCAGCACTGCTTTTTCGTTGGCACGCCGCACGGGTTGCGCTTCGGCGGCGCGGTGGTGCGGGTGGGAGGTCTGTGCTATACTCCGGGATGGAACGCGGGTATTGCCCGCGTTTAGTACGCACGCCAT
Organism: Thermomicrobiales bacterium; assembly: GCA_038230615.1. Lineage (GTDB taxonomy): Bacteria > Chloroflexota > Chloroflexia > Thermomicrobiales > JALYUS01 > JBBRMX01. The sequence continues at coordinate 4,808 of JBBRMX010000188.1, forward strand.
CGGACCGGTTGATGGTTCCGCGCACCGCGGGAAACCGGATTTGTCACCGCTGGCGGAGGAGTAAACCATCGGGAGGGTTTTCGTGGCAACCGCAGTACAAACTCAGTACGACACCGCGAGCACGATGCAGGTTATGCGTCAGTTGCTCGAATCTGGCGTGCATTTCGGGCATCAAACCAAGCGATGGAACCCGAAGATGCGCCCGTATATCTTTACCGAGCGCAACGGTATTCACATCATTGACCTGCAACAGACCGTAGACGGGTTGCGGAAGGCGCAGGAAATTATCACCGGCGTCACCGCGCACGGTGGTCGCGTACTGTTCATCGGCACTAAGAAGCAGGCGCAAGAAATCCTCGCAGAGGAAGCCAGCCGCGCGGGGATGAACTATGTTAACCGCCGCTGGATGGGCGGCACACTGACGAACTTCGTCACGATCCGTTCGCGGTTGCGCCGCCTCAGCGAGATTGAGAGTATGCAGAACAGCGGTTCACTCTATGATCTTCCTAAAAAGGAACAGACAAGCATCCTCGCTGAACTGGAGAAGTTGGAGCGCACAATTGGTGGGATGCGTGGCATGACACGCCTGCCGGAAGCCGTTTTCGTGATTGACCCGCGCCGCGAGGACCTCGCCGTGCGCGAATGCCGTCGCCTCGAAATCCCGATCATTGCCATGGTAGACACGAACTCTGACCCGGACGTTGTGGATTATGTCATCCCCTCCAACGACGACGCGATTCGCTCGGTGCGATATATCTCGGCGGCGGTTGCGGATGCTGCTCTTGAAGGGCGAGGGCAGTATTACGCCGCAACTTCGCGCCGCGATGACCGCCAGATGACCGATCAGCGGCTTGATGCGGAAGATATTGACGCAGCGATGGCAGAAAAGGGCGACACACCGCAGGCATAACCGAATGTGTCATCCGGCTTGCATGAAATCGAGAATGTAGAAGGGAGCGCAACAGCCGTGAGCGTGACAATGGACAAGATCAAGACACTGCGGGCGAAGACTGGCGCAGGCATTATGGATGCCAAGCGTGCATTAGAGACCGCCAACGGCGATATGCAAGGCGCGGAAGACGAACTGAAGAAAAAAGGTCTCGCCAATGCCGCAAAAAAGGCGGGGCGCGAGGCGAAAGACGGCAGCGTCTATTCCTATGTGCACGGCGGGCGCATCGGTGTGCTTTTGGAAGTGAACTGTGAGACGGACTTCGTCGGGCGCACCGAGGACTTTCAGCAATTGGTGCGCGACATCGCACAGCACATCGTTGGCGTCGGTCCGAAGTATGTTCGTGCTGAAGACATTCCGGCGGACGAGTTCGAGCGCGAACGGCGCATCCACGACAGTGATGCAGAAGTCGAGCGCAAACTCGCGCTACTTTCTCAGCCCTTCGTGCGTGACCCCAAGCGGACGATTGGTGAGATGGTACAGGAAGCGATGGCGAAACTCGGTGAGAATATCGTCGTGCGCCGCTTTGTGCGCTACGAACGCGGCGAATCGCTGACAGACGAATCGCCTGCAGAACTGATGACCGAATAACAGCGATCGAGACACGGCGGGGCGACAACCCCGCCGTTTTGTCTGTGCGAAAACAGCCGATAGGGGTGGCGATGGCGGGCTGGAAATACGAACGGGTGCTGCTCAAACTGAGTGGCGAGGCATTCGAGGGATCGGGCGAGACGAATATTGACCCGAACGTCGTGCATTCGGTCGCTGAAGCGATCCGCGATGCGGTCGCGGACGGTTCGCTGCAAATGGCGGTGGTCGTCGGGGGAGGCAATTTCTGGCGGGGGCGTGACGCGGAGCGGTTCGGGATGGAACGCGCCACCGCGGATTACATGGGCATGATCGGCACCGTCATTAACGGCCTCGCCTTGCAAGACCAGCTGGAAAAACTCGGTGTGCAGACGCGGGTGATGACGGCGATTCAGATGCAACAGGTGGCGGAGCCGTATATCCGGCGGCGGGCGATCCGGCATATGGAGAAGGGGCGCGTCGTCATTCTTGCCGGGGGCAACGGCAACCCGTATTTCACCACCGATACCACGGGTGCGCTGCGTGCGCTGGAATTGGAGGCCAACGCACTGCTGATGGGCAAGAACGGCGTAGACGGTATCTATGACCGCGACCCGAAACACGATGCAAACGCGGTACTTTTCCCGTATATTTCATATGCGGAGGCGTTGCAACGTGAATTGAAGGTAATGGACATGACCGCGTTCACGCTCTGCATGGAGAATAAACTCCCGATCATTGTGTTCAATGTGTCGGGGCAAGGGAATATCGCCCGCGTGTTGCGCGGCGAAGAGGGGGTTGGTACGGTTGTCAGTTAGGCGACAGACTGCCCACCGGGAGGCTCAGTGCCATGTATGACGATATACTTTCCGATGCCGAAGAGCGGATGGC
>JBBRMX010000189.1:0-7168 GCA_038230615.1 Thermomicrobiales bacterium
CCCGGAGAGTTGGCTGACCGATTACGGGCAAGCGAAGTTGGTGGGCGGCAAAGCGGATGTGAAGATAGATGCAGAGTTCGCGGGGATTGTGAAGACGGACAACTACCTCGTCTTCCCATCTCCGGAAGGCGACAGCAACGGCTTGTATGTGACAAACAAGACCGCAACGGGGTTCTCGGTGCGAGAGCAGAAGGGCGGCACATCGTCGTTGATCTTTTCGTATCGCATCGCGGTAAAGCGCAGCGACCTCAAAGCAGAGCGGTTGGCACGCTTCGAGATGCCGAAGGAACGCCCGCCGCTCACCGAACCGCCTGCAGGCATGTTCGATACGCCGCCCGCGTCTCCGAAACGCCCCGTGCCGCCCACCCCGTAAATCTGTGCCGGACAAAGCATGGCAGGATGCTACCCACCGGTGGTATCCTGCCATGTAATCGGTACAATTTGGCACCCACCGCCATAGGAAGGGGACGCGCATGTTTTACGTCGAAGTGATTGACCCACCCGACACGCCGACAAGCAGACCGCGTCATTTCCGCCTCGGCCCCTTCGAGCAGCGCGAAGAAGCAGAACGGCTGGCACGGCGGGCAACAGCGACGAGCCGGGGGAGCGAGGCGCGGGTAATCTGCGCGTGCACGGAGGGATGAGCGGTAGCGGCTGCCCGTCGTGCCATCGGGACGGCGGGCAGTCCGTTGCGTCGGGCGTTGCTTACGCCCCGCCCCACACAAGGATGAGATCGGTTCCGTAGCCCGCGAAAAAGCCGAGGAAGACGCCGCACATCGCAAGTTCGCGTGACTGAAACCGGCGACCAACATTGAGCAGTTCCGCGACCACATAGAAAATTGATCCCGCCGCCAGCGCAAGGAAAAGCACGAAAGCCGCTTCCGACCGCACGCTGTAGCCAAGCATCGTACCGACGAAGGTCGGAACACCGGCGATCAGACCCGCGAGTGCCAAGAATCCCCACGATGGGCGCGTGCCAGCGGCAGCCAACGGCGCGGCGATGCCGAATCCCTCAGTGGCGTTGTGCAAGCCGAAGCCGACAATCAGGATGGTTGCGAGACCAATTTCGCCCACCCGCGCCGATTGTCCAATCGCCAAGCCCTCAGAAAAATTATGCACGCCGATACCGATGGCGATCATCAGGGCGAGTTGCGTCGGCGATGCGCCGCCCTCCCGCATCTCTGCCACTGCCGGACGGATCAAACGTCGCTCGACATAGACGAGACTGAGCAGACCGATACCAAAGCCGCCGACAAACAGCGCGAGGAGGAGACCGAAAGTCCCCCCGTGTCCCTCTTTCGCCTCATTGAGCGCGGCATGGACCGGCTCGGATGCTTTGGTGATGACATCCCACAGGAGAAAAACGAGGACGCCCGTCGCAAGCGCATTGAGGAAGGCTTGCATCGAGCGCGACGGATTCCGTAGGCGGGCAATTGGCAAGCCGAGAAAAATAGTGAGACCGGCGATTGCCCCCAGAAATGTCGTCGTCGCAAAGTCCATGCGGAGAAACCGTCCTTCTTGTAACAGACATCGTGAAACGATCACTGCACACGCGTGTTAGGAGGAGCAAACACCGTGCGCTTCCCATGCAATGAGCGTACACACTCCCCAATAGTTTGTCAACTATTTGTTGAGAAAGCCTCATCGCTATATGGAACCGGCAGCGTGGCAGCATGTCGGTCTGCTGGTTGCGCGTTATTTCCGACGGGCGGGGGTGAAAATCCCCGCGACCGCGACCGAAAGGTAGAGGACACCCGCAACGACGAGTGCAGTAGACGCCCCCATTCGTGCCGCGAGTGCCGTTAAAATCGCCGCCCCGATGGGACCGGGTGCGCCGTTCAGCGTCCAGAATGCGGCGGTGACGCGACCGAGCAGGTGATCCGGCGTAATCTGCTGCCGCAGCGACATGCTGTTGATGCCCTTGAATAGATCGGTCGCCATAAAGAGCATTGTCGCCGGGATGAGAAGCGCAACCACAGGTGCGGTCCCAACTGCGATGAGCGCGACGCCCTGCACCACCGCCCCGCCGAGATAGCACACCCCGAACCCCCACCGCCTGTACCCCGGCGCGGCGAGGAGGCTGCCGAGAATCGCCCCGACCGACGCCAGCCCGAAGACCGTGCCAACCGTGCCGTCCGGTTGTCCCAGATCGTTCTTCATCCGAAAGACGAACAGATCGAGCGCACCGAGCGTCAGGAACGAGAAACCCATGATCAGGAAGGTGAGCGCACGCAGCGTCGGCTCCTGCCAGAGGAAGCGCACCCCTTCCCACAGTTCCGCGAACGGGCGCACGCGCTCACCTTCGCGGTCGGCAGCGGCGCGGCGCAGACGAATCGCGAACAGCGTCGCCACCGATGCCCCGAAACTCCCGGCATCAATACCGAGCGCGACGACCGGCCCGAACCGCGCCGCCAGCACTCCCGCCGCCACCGGCCCGATGACGCTCGACAATGCGGCGGTCGCTTGCAAGCGGCTGTTCGCCTCGACCATCTGCGATGGTGGCACGAGGTTCGCGACCGCGGTGGTATACGTCACCTCGAATATCATCGCCAGCATCGCCCCGGCCCCGGCAATGACATAGAGCAGCCAGAGTTGCGGCCCCGCCAGCCACCAGACGAACGGCACGCTGCCATACAGCACCAGCCGCCCGATATCGCATACGATCATCACGCGGCGGCGGTCGAGACGATCCGCGAGCGCACCCGCAAACAGCCCCGCGATAATCATGCCCACGCCGCTCGTGCCGCTCACCAAGCCCATCTGCGCCACCGATCCCGTCGCCTGCAAGACAAGCAGCGGCAGGGCGATCAGCGCACAGGCGTCACCGAATCTAGAAAATGTCTGCCCCGCCCAGAAGATCGAAAATGGGCGGTTGCGCGAGAGCCGGGGATAGTCACGGAGGTCTGCCGGACGCACTGGCACATCAGTCTGCACACAAATTTCCTTTCCCACACGAACAGATGCCATACGCGGCGGTAGCGGCACGCGGTCAGGGTGGGCAAAGGCGGTTCATCGCGGCACAATTCCTTCATTGCAGGGGCGGCAGTAAGGGGGGCGGCGGGAGCATGTATCTGCGGCACGCATCCGGTACACTGATGCCATGCTATCATGCCGCCCCGCCCCCGCCAACCGCGCCCGATGGACCTAGACGCCTTCCGCGCCCTCTTCACACCGGAGGGGCAGCGGTTGCTTGCCGATCTCGCTGCCCGCGATGTGTCCGACCGTACCGTGCTCGCGCTCTCGCAGTCGTTGCGTCGGCAGCATTCTGCCGATCTCGTCGCGGCGGCGATCACGCAAACCCGCCTCCGCGCCCATGCCCGCACGAAATTCGGCGCGGACGCCGTCCGTATGTACTTCACACCTGCCGGGTTGGAGCAGGCAACGGGGGGCGCAGTCGCTGCCCTTCACGCTGCCCGCTACGCCGCCATCGGCGGGGAGATTGCCGATCTCTGCTGCGGCATCGGCGGCGATTTTCGCGCCCTCGCCGCCGCGCACGACTTGCTCGCCGTAGACCGCGACCCGCTCACCGCCGCCGTCGCCGCCGCGAATGTTGCCGCGCTCGATCTCACCCCCCGCGTCACCGTCCGGTGCGACGACGCCACCACGGTTGATCTCACCCGGTATGCGGCGGCGTTTCTCGACCCCGCCCGCCGCACCGACGCCCGCCGCGTCTTCGATGTGGCGGATTACCAACCGCCGTGGTCGTTCATCGCTGCCCTCGCGGAGCGCATCGGCAATCTCGGTGTGAAAGTCGCCCCCGGCATCCCGCACGACATTATCGCGCCCGAAGCCGAAGCCGAATGGGTCTCCGTCGCGGGGGATGTCAAGGAGGCGGGGCTATGGTTCGGTGCATTGCGGTCGGGCGTACGCCGCCGCGCCACCCTGCTTCCATCCGGCGCGACGCTCACCGCCGCCACGATGACCACCGCGCCGCCGCCCGTCGCGCCGCCGCGTCGCTATCTCTACGAACCAGACGGCGCGGTCATTCGGGCGCATCTCGTCGCGGAAGTCGCCACGCGCATCGGCGGCACATTGCTCGACCCGACTATCGCCTACATCACGACCGACACCGCTGCCCCAACCCCGTTCGCCCGCCGCTACATACTCACCGATGCGCTGCCGTTCAATCTCAAGCATCTGCGGGCGTACGTGCGCGAACACGGCATCGGGCGCGTGGTCGTCAAGAAGCGCGGCTCCCCGCTCGACCCCGACACGCTGCGCCGCGATCTGCGTCTGTCCGGTGACGGCGACGAGCGCACGCTCTTTCTTACCCGCGTCGCAGGCGTGCATACCGTCCTGATCGGTATCCCGGATCGAGGGTAGGAGAGACAAACCGGCTCGTTCCGCGCAGTCTCTGCACTCGTGGCGTCGTTGCTTTTACTGCCGTTCGGTGCCAGTAATTTGTACTGCCATGACGTATTCTGCTCACTTCGTGGGGCGATGCGTTCACCTTATGCAAATGAGACGAGAAAAGTCTACCCATATCTTGACGGCTTTGGTATGATGCACAAGAACTCGGCGAATAATCGGAACAAATTGCTATTCTGCCCTTTGACAGAATATGGCAACCTTCGGTACGATACGCCACCAACTTGACGGCACGAAGGGAGAATGGATGCAGGTATGAGCCAATACATTATGCGCCGCATATTAACGGCAATCCCCACCCTGATCGCGATCTCGATCATCCTGTTCTCGATTATCTCCCTCGCCCCCGGCGACCCGCTTGCGTCGTTCGCGGCTGATCCCCGCGTGCCGGAAGCCGTGAAGGAAAACATCCGCAAGCAACTCGGTCTCAATGACCCCCTGCCCGTGCGCTACGCGAAATGGGCGACGGCAATGCTCCGGGGAGACTGGGGAACATCGTTTCAGTCCCGCTCCCCCGTCAAGGATTTGATCGGGCAGCGTCTACCGACGACGATTTTCGTTTCCGGCACCGCCTTCCTGCTGGCGGTACTGATCGGTGTTACGGTCGGGATACTCTCGGCGATCAAACAATATTCGGTCTTTGACCAAGTAGCGACCTTCGTCGCGTATATCGGGAATGCGCTGCCGACTTTCGTCAGCGGGCTGTTCCTCATCATCGTCTTCGGGGTGAAGTTCCGGTGGTTCCCCTTCATCTACCGCTCGAATGTAGATCAGGTCGGGTTGGCAGGCATCTGGGAGCGCATCCATCAGGCTGCCCTGCCGATCATGGTACTGGCGTTGTTCGAGTGCGCCGCCCTGATTCGCTACACCCGCGCCGCCATGCTCGAAGTGGTCAAGGCGGATTACGTCCGCACCGCCCGTGCGAAAGGGCTGCGCGAGGGGCGCGTCCTCACCGGCCATGCCGTACGTAATGCCCTTATCCCTGTCGTGACAATTGTCGCGTTGCGCGTGCCGACGGTCTTTGCGGGCGCGGTCGTGACGGAGCAAATCTTCCGCGTTCCCGGCACGGGTTCGCTGTTTATCAGTGCGTACAACAACAAAGATGTGCCGGTTATCATGGCACTTTCGTTCATCTCCGCTGTGCTGGTAGTGACGTTCAATCTCGTCGCCGACATCGTGTACGGCGTCCTCGACCCACGCATCAAGTACACGTAGAAGGAGTGCCTGCGATGTCTGCACCTGCCAACACCGCTTCCGCGACACCTGCCGTCGCACTGGATGCACTCGCACTCCGCAAAAAACCGCGTTCGCTCTGGAGCGATGCATTCCGGCAATTCCGGCGGCACAAACTTGCGATGGCGGGCGTGGTCGTCATTACCATTCTGGTGTTGATGACCCTCCTCGGTCCCACCCTCTGGCGGATAGACAAAGACGCGATTGATTTCTCCGCCTCGAAGGTCGGTCCCTCCCGCGCACACCCGATTGGCACGAACGACCTCGGCAACGACATGCTTGGTCGCGTCATCTGGGGCGGGCGCATCAGCCTCGCGGTCGGGCTGTTCGTCGCGTTCGTGCAAATTACCCTCGGCGTCGTCATCGGTGCACTCGCGGGGTATTTCGGCAAAACGGCAGATAACCTGCTGATGCGCCTCACCGATCTCTTTTTAGCACTCCCGACGCTGCCGATCCTGCTGCTTGTGGTCTATCTGTTCCGCGAACCGATGCGGGCGGCATTTGGGCCGATCCTCGGCGTCTTCCTGCTGATTGTCTTCGTCATCGGTGCATTGAACTGGATGGCGACGGCGCGGCTCGTGCGGGCAGAGTTCCTGAGCCTGAAGCAGAAAGAGTTTGTGGAGGCAGCCCACGCGATGGGCGCAACTTCCTCGACGATCATCGTCAAGCACATTCTGCCGAACGTCCTCAGCCCTGTCATCGTTGCGGCGACGCTCGGCGTAGGCGCGGCGATCATCACCGAGAGCACCCTCTCGTTCCTCGGCATCGGCTTCGAGCCGGATGTGCCGACGTGGGGACGCTTGCTCTCTGAGAGCCGCGATTTCCTCGACATCGCGTGGTGGATGGCGGTTGGCCCCGGTCTGATGATCTTCCTCACCGTCCTCTCGATCAACTTCATCGGCGACGGTCTGCGTGACGCGCTCGACCCGAAAAAGAGCCGCTAAACCCCGCCCCGATGCCCGCCGCCTTCGCAATGAAGGCGGCGGTTTTCTTTCGCGCTTCGACCCCACCCGAAGGAGCATGACCAATGGCGACACCGAACGAGATTGCACGCGAGGTCGTGCGGGCGGAGCATCGCATCTGCCCGCATGTACGCGAGACCATGCTCGAATATTCGCCGGTCCTGAGCGAGACAGGCGGCACGGTCTATCTGAAGTGCGAAAATCTCCAGCACACCGGCTCGTTCAAATTTCGTGGGGCGATGAACGCGCTCCTCGCCCTCTCCTCGGCGCAACGGGCGCAGGGCATTGTTACGGCGTCGTCCGGCAATCATGGGGCGGCGGTGGCGCGGGGGCTGCAATTGCTCGCGCTGCGCGGTATCGTCTTTGTTCCCGAAACCGCCTCGCCGACCAAAGTCGCGGCGATCCGTCGGTGCGGCGCGGAAGTCCGTTTCCACGGCACCGACAGCGGCGACACCGAACAGTTTGCCCGCACCTTCGCCGCACATCACGGCATGTATTACCTCTCACCGTACAATGACCCGCTCGTGATCGCGGGGCAGGGGACAATCGGCGTGGAACTCTGCCGCCAGTTGTCACAGACCACAATAGACGCAGCGTTCATCGCG
>JBBRMX010000190.1:0-7167 GCA_038230615.1 Thermomicrobiales bacterium
CAATTGCAGCAGGTCGCTGGCATGGGGCTGGACATCAACCAGATTTTCGGGCAGAACAGCGAAGCCTTGATGAGTTTCGTCGAGCGGATTCGCCCCGAAGCGGAACAGCGGCTGCGAAATACGCTGATCGTGCAGGAGATCGCTCGCCGCGAACCGCCGGTGATCACCCCGGAGGACATCAACGGCGAGGTACAGCGGCTCGGCATGTCGCCCTCGGTGCTGGAAGACGAGCGGACATATGAATTGGTCGAGGGCGACTTGCGCGAGCGTGCGCTCTTTGACCGTCTCATCGCCATTGCCACTGGCGGTGTGGGGATCGTTGACGACTCCCCCGCAAGCGCGTATCGCCCGTCTCCCGATGCAGCAACGGTGAACGACGCCGGTGCGGGCGAGGCGACCGACGAAACGCCCGATGCAAACGAAGACGCGGTGATGGACACATCTGCGGTCCTCGATGACGGCGAAACTGTCGCGCCTGCGGACGATGCAACGCTGAATGACGCCGGCGCAGGCGAAGCCACACAGCCTGCCCAGCCTAGCCAGATGGGTGGGGAAGAATCTGCGGCGTCGGGCGTTACGAATACTGACAGTGCTGGTACAATTGACGAAGAGACGCTCTCACCCCCGACGAAGGCTCCTGCTGATGCGGAACCACAGAACCCGTCGTAACCGGGTGAGAGTAGGCACACCAGCCGAGGAAGGAAATCACATGGATTACCCGATGAATCCGATGAACATGATCCCTGCCGTTGTAGAGAGCACAAACCGTGGCGAACGCTCGTGGGACATCTATTCCCGCCTGCTGCGTGAGCGCATCATCTTCATTGGCACACCGATTGATAGCCAGATCGCCAATGTCTTCATCGCGCAACTCCTGTTCCTCGCGTATGAAGACCCGGAAAAAGACATCAGCGTCTATATCAACAGCCCCGGCGGTGAAGTGTACGCAGGCCTTGCGATGTACGACACGATGCAGATGATTAAGCCTGATGTCTCGACGTACTGCATGGGCATGGCGGCGAGCATGGGCGCGGTACTGCTCTGCGCGGGCGCACCCGGCAAGCGGTTCGCGCTGCCGAACTCGCGCGTGCTGATCCATCAGGGGTCGAGCGGGTTCCGGGGCAATGTGCCGGACATTGACATTCAGGCGCGAGAGACGATTAACCTCGTCACGCGGCTGGTCGAGATCATGGCGAACCACAGCAATCAGTCCTTCGACAAAGTAAAGCGCGACACCGAGCGCGATTACTACATGGGCGCGGAAGAAGCGAAGGATTACGGGCTGATTGACGAAATTCTTCTGCCGCATCCCGAGAAGCCCAATGTGATGGCATTGGCGGCAGGGGCGCGGTAACGTCTACACCGGAACATTCGGTCAACACTGAGGAGTCGGTGGGATGGCAGGTACACGCGGCACGACAGGAAGCGGAGGCGGCAGCCGGATGCAATATCGGTGTTCGTTTTGTGGCAAGGGGCAGGACGAAGTCAAGCGGCTGATTGCCGGTCCCGGCGCGGTGTACATTTGCGACGAATGCGTCGAGCTGTGCCGCGAGATCATTGACGAAGAAGACGTCCCCGCGCCCAAGATTCAGCCTTCGTTCGCGGGGGTTCCCACGCCGAAGCGCATCCATGATCATCTCTCGCAATATGTTATCGGGCAGGAGAATGCCAAGAAAAACTTGTCCGTTGCGGTGTACAACCACTACAAGCGGATTATGGCGGGGGCGGAGCCGAACAACGATGTGGAGTTGCAGAAAAGCAACATCCTCATGGTCGGTCCCACGGGATGCGGCAAAACGTACCTCGCGCAGACGCTCGCGAAGATTCTTGATGTGCCGTTCTCCATTGCGGATGCAACGGCACTCACCGAGGCAGGGTATGTCGGGGAGGATGTCGAAAACATCCTCCTACGGCTGATTCAGAATGCGGGCGATGTCGCACGGGCAGAGACGGGCATCATCTATATTGACGAGATAGACAAGATCGCCCGCAAATCTGATAACCCCTCAATCACCCGCGATGTGTCGGGCGAGGGTGTGCAGCAAGCATTGCTGAAGATCATCGAAGGCACGACTGCAAATGTGCCGCCGCAGAGCGGGCGCAAACACCCGCATCAGGAATACATCCAGATTGACACCCGGAATATCCTGTTCATCTGTGGCGGGGCGTTCGAGGGGCTGGAGGAGATCATCGCCCGCCGCCTGAACACGAAGCACTCGATGGGCTTCACAGGCGATGGCTCAAAAGGCGGCGGGAAGAAGGGCGACGAGGACAATCTCCTTCGCCATGTGACACACGATGACCTCCTGAAGTATGGTCTGATCCCGGAGTTTGTCGGGCGGTTGCCGATTACGGTAGCACTCGACCAACTCTCGCGCAGTGAACTGATTCGCATTCTCACCGAGCCGAAGAACGCCGTCATCAAGCAATATCAACGTCTCTTCAAGACGGACGACGTAGAACTCTCGTTCACGGAAGATGCTCTCGAAGAGATTGCTACCCAAGCAGAGCGGCGGAAAACCGGCGCACGCGGTCTCAAAACCGCTATCGAAAATCTGCTGCTCGATGTGATGTACGAAATCCCGTCCCGCGATAATGTGCGAAAGTGCATCGTCAACGGCGAAACGGTTCGTACCGGCAAACAGCCGATATTGATGAATGTCGGCGGACGCGAATTGGAACTCGAAGATACGGTTGCGTAATACCAAAACTGGCACAGATGGAAAAAGAGAGGCGGGGAAATTTCCCCGCCTCTCTTTTTGTGTTTCGTTCAACGATCAGCGCGAGGTGTCGGTGAGCACCTGCGGCGTTTCAGATTGCGTCGTTCCGTTCTCGTTCTCGGTAGCGGTATCGTCGTCGTCGTCGTCGTTGTCATTCGGGTTGAAGGTGCTCGGCGTATAGCCGCGCACACTGGAACCGTACGGGCGCGGCGCGTAGGGATTCGCGGGGCGCTGCGGCATCGGACCGTCCGGGCGCACATACGGGCGCGGCGGGAGATCGGCGCGGGCATATTGCGCTACATTCGCTTCGAGATCAATGAACTGATCGGCAATATCCATCAAGTCCGTCGCCGCTTGCCGGGGGGTTGCGGCAACTTCGATCCGCAGCCCGGCATTCTGCGCGGCGTCAACGAGATTGACGAAGTCCCCGTCGCCGCTGACGATGATCGCGGTATCTATATGCGGTGCCTGCGTGAGCAGATCAATCGCCAGTTCCATATCGAGGTTTGCTTTTGTGCTGCCATCCTCGAAACGGCGCAACGGCTTCGTCTTCACGCGGAACCCGTTTCGCTTCAGCCATGTGATGAAACTGTGGCTGCTCTCGTCGTCGGGGTTGTATCCCAGATACGCATAGGCGCGGTGGAGCCGTCGCCCGGACGTAAGAAAATCGAGCAATCGCGCATAATCTATCCGTATCCCCATGTCCCGCGCCGCAAAGTAGAGGTTGGACATATCAAAGAAAATTGCAATTCGGTCCGTCTCGTCATGTCGCCGTGCCATACGCATGTCACACCTTCCTCGCACCCATGTACTGAATACAAATAACCCCCGCCAGATGATGGCAGCGAACGGATTACAAACTCAAAGCCCCGAAAACCCGAAAGGAAGAAGGAGCCGCTCCTCGAAAAACGAGCGCAACGCCATTGTATCACATCTAGTAATCATCTTCCCATTACAATGGGGGAACAATTGCCCGCCATTCGTCGGTTAAACCGCTGTCCGTGACGGCATATATGTACCGGATGCGGTCACTCTCGCGCAGGGCGAGGTTGTGCAGGCGTTCGCCGCCACGCACCGCAGTGCGGACATAGCCGTACTGCCCGTTCCAGCGAATGGTCTCGAGAGCGGGCAGACCATTCTCGCGCTCGACAATAGCGAGACGCCATGCTCCTTGTGCCGCTTTGCGCGTGAGCCCCGCAACATCTTCCCCGGTGTGGAAATCGTGCATCGTATACTGTCGTTCGCCGTTCTGCTCGTTGACCGCAATGATCTCAACACCGCTCGACGGCAATACCGGAGGCATTGATACGTCTATTGATGCCGATGGCGCGGCGGTTTCGCTATTGACGTGCGGAGGATCTGCGACGGTGGGCGAAGTGTGTACATCGTCAGACGCCGTGTCTGTGCTGGTCTCCGCAGTCACGCTGGCGGTCTTGGCACGGGACGGGCGGCGACGGCGGGGTTTCGGCGCGGCGTCCGCCGTGGAAAACTCCGTCGCAGTGTCCGAGGCTTCGCTGATAGTCGGTTGCGGGAGAATCTCTATCGCCTGTATTTGCGCGATTGTTTCTCCCACTGCGGTATCGTCCGCGGTCGGTGCATCGGCGGTCTTCGCACGCGAGGGGCGACGGCGTCGGCGTGGCTTTGGTGTTGCGGCGTCATCCGCAGGAGATTCCGCCGGGGTGTCGGGTGCATCGCCGGTTGTCGTCTCTCGCGGGAGTTTCGCCGCAGTGCTATCAGCCTCTGCCATTACCAATGGTGCAGACACTGCGGGGTCATTATTATCGTCTTTAATGCCAGTATCATCGTCGTGCGCGGCGGCGGATTGCGCGGAAGATCGGCGACGGCGACGGCGCGGGCGGCGTTCTGCGGGTGCATCTTCGGGCATCGTGTCGTCGCCCGTAGGCTCGATTTCGTCCGTCGCGTCCGCTGTAGAGATATCTGCTTCCGCTTCTACCGTCGCCAGTGCGGTATCGGCAGCCAGACGTTCTGCGGCAACTGGTGCAGCGACTGCTGGCACGATAGATGGAACCGGAGCAGGTACCATGTCTGACGGAGACGAAAAGGATGGTTCCGGCACGACCAACGGTGCAGGTGCGGGCCGCGATGCTGGTTGTGTCATAATCGCATGGGGGATGACAACCGGACGCGGCGCGGGCATTGGTGCCGGTGGGACGCCCGGTCGCACGGCGGATTGCGCGGCGCGAGAGCCGGAATCGGCATCGGGGTCGTTGTCGTCGTCGGCATCGCTGGAGGGACGTGGTGTGCTCCAGACACGATCTTCCGACGGCGTCATGTCGCCTTGCACGACCGTCTCGCGCACAAGTTGCACGATCTCGTCTCGTAGCGCGACAACCGATTCTCCGCCCTGACGGACAAAAACCTGTCCTGCATCGGTCGCGTAAGGGGTGCTTGGCCCTTTGGGAATCCGCACGATGAGAATGGCTTTCCCGCCGCTTTCGGTCGTCTCTACTGTGACATCGAGGCGTGGCACGATGCCGCGCGTTACCGCATCGCGTAACCCGCGCTCCGCTTCGTCCACCAGCGGTACACCGAGCGCGGGTTGGCGCGGGTTCGCGTTCGCGCCGATGTAGATCGTACCGCCGTTTGTGTTCGCAAATGCAACGACATCCTTGAGCACCGGGCGATAGCGGCTGCGGCGGCTGCGGACATTTTCATGGAATGCTTGCGTGGTGTTCGCGCCCAGTTCTCGCGCTGACTGCACCGTGTCGGCAGGCGCGAGGCTTGCGGAGGTGTACGGGCGAGTACGAATCCAGTCTTCGGATGCAAACAAATCACGGAGCGCGTCGAACGAGCGTTCCGGCAGTTGCACCTCGGTCGCACGGTCGCCGATGCCGAGATCGGTATCGCGGTGTGCGCCCTCGCGCAGAACGCGGTGCGCGTCCGATCCCTGAATGCAGTGCATCCGGCGGGGGAAATCGGGGCGCGTGCCGTTGAAGAACATCGCAGTTGCGCGGCGTGTCTGATCGTCGAGATCGGTCACTTCCAGTGCAGCGACATATTCAGACTGCGTGTACGCCGCTTTCGTCTCCGTGCCGTAGCGGAAGCCGGGAGCGGCAATCCCGTGGCCCTCATTGACGTGTGCGGGGATTACTAAGCCGCCCTGCTCTGCGATGAACTCGTACGCGGAGAGGACATCGGCGGCATTGGCTGCCTGCGTGCTGCCGTCTTCCATTTCTTCTTCAAAAACACCGAGGGTGAATAGCACGTATTCCAGCCGCCGCAGTGTCGTCGTGGGCGGGAAGATGGCGAGAAGATGAAAACCATACGCGGCGGTAAACTCGAAACCGGGCAGCACCAGCACACGGTCCAGTACACGGCGATATTCCGCGAGAATGTCGCGCTCGGCATCGCTAAGGCGGTCGAGTTCTTCCAATAATTGGAGGTCTTCGATTTCGCGGCGCATCGTGGCGATGCCGCTGATGGTGTTGTGATCGGTCAGCGCAACGATGTCCAGCCCGCGTATCTCCGCCTGCTGAACAATTTGCAGATAGGTCGCGGAGAGGTCTTGATAGTCGGCAGAAGCCGGCGTATGAACATGTAAATCCATCCGGTGCCACGGGAAGTCATATGCTGCCCGCCCGCCGTATCCCCGCCCGCTGCCGCCTCGTCCCCGTCGTGATCGCGTCATACTGTCGCTCGACATCCCTTCTTCTGGTGCCACATCGTGCTGCTCATTGCCCGCAAGTGTCGCACAGTGCCGGAAAACGGGCAATGACAGCGACAGGGGAGATACGGTACAGTAGCCATCCGGCGGCAGATACGAGGAGGAGCAGCAAGTGAGCGACACGGGGGACTTCGCGGGGTTCGTTGAGCGGCTGGCATCAAATGCCCCGACACCGGGCGGCGGGGCGGCATCCGCACTGGTCGCGGCACTCGGCGCGGGGTCGGTCGCGAAAGTGGTGGCGGTGAGCGTCGGCAAGCCCAAATTTGCGGCGCATGATGCCGAACTACGCGGCTACCTCGTATCGCTCACTGCGCTCATCGAGCGGTTCCAGCATCTTGCGGCGGAGGACGAAGCGGCATTCGCGGGGTTCATGGCGGCATATCGTCTCCCAAAAATAACGGACGACGAGAAAATCGCACGCGCCGAGGCAGTACAGGCGGGGACGCGGCAGGCGGCGGCGGTGCCACTGCGAATCATGGCATTGTGCCGCGATGTGCTGGATGCCGCCGAGCGTATCGCGGTGATCGGCAACCCGAATGCCCTCGGCGATTGCGGTGCGGGGGCGGCGATGGCAGTCGCGGCGATGCGCGTCTCGGTATTGAATGTGACCGCGAACCTTACCGGGATGGTGGACGCGGCGGAGGCAGCGGGCTACCGCGACCAGTTGCACGAATTGCTGAGCGGTGTGGACGGGCGCGAACACGCATTGTTGGAGTCTATCCGGCGACGGCTTGCGGGGGAGAATCTATGACCATACCAACC
>JBBRMX010000191.1:0-7162 GCA_038230615.1 Thermomicrobiales bacterium
CGCCACGATGAACGCGAGGGCGAAATCAAGCATGATGAAGATGAGGAAATACTGCAACGACCGACCGAGCGATTCCCAGAAGAAATGGTCGCCCGCCATCTCCACCCAGTTCCCAAACCCGATAAACGGTGAGTAATCGGGAATGAGGTAACGATAATCAGTGAATGCCAGCATCACTCCACGCAAAATCGGATATGCATTGAAAACGAGATAGAGCAGCAGGGCGGGACCGACGAAAAACAACGCCGCCCACGGTTCGCTACCGCGCTCTGTCCGCACGCCACGCAACGCACGCCACCATTTTTGTGCGCTGTTTGCATCGTTCTCACTGGCAGGGGCGGTTGTTGCGTGTCGAGCCATCGTCGCTCCTTATCATGGTACGTTCCCCGCCCACATGCACAATGGGCGGGGAACGGGAGAAGAACCGGGTTATGCCTTCTGCTTCGCCATCTCGGCGTTGATCTCGGCACGCGCTTTCGCCATCGTATCCTTGGCGTTGAACTCACCCTTGAAGAAGCGGTCGAGCCACGGCGGCAGGATCAACTGCATGATTCCGAAGCCATTCGACTGCGCGACCGTGTTGATCTGGCTGTTCGGCAGCAGACCGAGTGCCTCGTTGATCTCAGCGATGTCCTGATTAGTCTTGACGAACTTGTCAATCATCGGCTGATACATCGGCGCACCGGAGACTTTGAGTGTGTTCTGCCACCACGCCTCGGCGGGCGCACCCTCCGGGCCGTACGTCGTCAATGCCCAGTCGAGCGCACCTTGCGGGTTGGGGGAATTGACGAAGACGCACGCCGAATCAATATGGCACCATGTGCGTGGTTTGTCGGTGGCGTTCGCCTGCGGCGGTGTGCCGCCCTTCACCTTGTCGGGCGAAGTCACCTGCCTGCCCAACCGCACCCACGACTGCGAACCGAGCGACATTGCAAACTTGCCTTTTTGCCAGAGATTGATGGCGTCGTCCTGCGTGTCGAACCGGGCAAGCCCCTGATCAATCCACTTCTTGTACATCTCCATCATGCCGATGAATTCGGGACTTTCCAGCTTGAAGACACCCTGCTCATCGAGCGGCTTCTCCTGAAAGGTTGCCGCGCCTACACCGATGGAACGCCAGAGATCGCGGGCGATGGAGAACGGCACGACCTGATCCTTCGCAAGGGCGGTCTTGATTTTCGGGAGCATCTTGTCTACTTCGTCCCACGTCTTCGGCATCGTGTCGTATCCGGCGGCTTGCAAGTAATCCACGCGCCAGCCCGCCATATGGGGGTGGATACGCATCGGGATATAGTACTGCTTGCCGTCGAGTTGCAGCGAGTCGTAAATGCGCGGTGTGAAGTAGACATCTTTCTGCTTCTGCGCCCACGGCACTTTGCTGGATTTGAGCAAGTCATCCAGCGGCGCGACGATACCCGCCTTGATCTCCTTGTACTGGTCGAAATAGGGGATATAGCCCTCGCCGCTCCATCGCAGGCTCTTGTCCTTAATCTGCGGCAGCACTTTCGTTTCCCAGCCGGTGCCTGCATCCTCAAGCTCGACCGCTGCGCTGGGGTTCGCCTTGTTGTAGAGATTGGTTGCGTCGGTCGAGCCGGAATCGGACACGGTTTTCTCTTGCAGAATGTAAAATTTGCCGCCCGCACTGCCGCTAGTGGAGGCACCGGCGGGGGGCGCGGTCGCGGCGGCACCACCGATTGCGGGGGCTTTCGCCGCGCTTGCCGCTGTAGGCGCATTGCCGCCCACAGCGGGCGCAGCGGGCGATGTACTCCCGCCACACGCCGCAAGGATCGCAGCGGCACCACCACCGGCGGCGACTGAGAGGAACCCACGACGATTGACCCGCTTTTCGGACGACATCACTCAACCCTCCTTCAAACCACACGCCGCCCGCCCTGCGCGAAACGGCAACCTCATCTTCGCAGCAGTACCAATACCCGTGCATACGCGGGTAACCCCCGCAACAGACCGCAGTGCGGTACAACCCTGATCCCATCACATGCTGCGGGATTCCGTGCGGTGCTCACACGCACACTCTCGATGCGCCAACGCATTTAATTGCTTCAAGTACCCGCATCGTACGCGACGATGTCGTGCGTGTCAACCCCACATGCACTATGCGGATGCTATGTTCGCATAGCGGTCACCGGCGGCAGTAACGGCCCAGTAAGCGGCAGGCGCACCGGCTGCCCACTGCGTGATGACTGGTAGATCGCCAGAATGATCTCCAATGCTTTCCGCGCCTCGGCACCCGTTACGGCGGGCGGACGCCCCGCAAGGATAGATTGGAGGAAATCTTCGATCTGCAACCGGTGAAAATCAGGAAAGCCGGGATGTGTCTCGCGCCCTTCCGCGAAGACATCGCGGTGTTCGATCTCGCCGCCGACATTCCAGAGATCAATCACGCCCTCGACACTCTCCGGCTGCTCCCACACACTGACATACGCCCCTGTGCTGCCATGCACCGCGACCTTGAAGCCGAGGTCTTTCGGGCCGACGGTCGTAGCGGCTTCGATGATCCCCATCGCGCCGCTCGCAAAGCGCACCGTTGCGACAACGGTATCTTCCACGTCAATGTAATTGCCCTCGCGCAGTGTCTCGGCGTACCCAAAGATTTCTGTGATCGGCCCCATGTACCACTGGAAGAGGTCAATGATATGCACCGCCTGATTCATCAGCGCACCGCCGCCTTCAGTGGACCACAGCCCACGCCATGCGTCACGGGCGAAGTATTCGCGGGGCCGCCAGATACGCGCCTGACATTCCGCCAGCGTCAACCGACCGAGCGTGCCGTCGTCAATTGCGCGGCGGATACGCTGCGCGGCGGGCCAGAACCGCCGCTGAAAAATCCCGCCGAAGGTGATTCCCGCACGCTCTGCTGCCTCAATCATCCGGTCTGCGGACTCTAAATCCACCGCGAGTGGCTTTTCGCAGAGCACATGCACCCCCGCCTCGGCTGCTGCGACAACTGCATCCACATGGGTCGGGTGCGGCGTACAGACAAGCACCACATCTACCGTGCCGCTCCGCACCATCGTTCGCACATCGGTGAAGATGTGCGGCACGCCGTACTGCGCCGCCATTGCCCGCGCCCGCCCCTCGTCAATGTCACAACACGCCGAGAAGACCGATTCCGGCAGGCTTGCCAGTGCCTTCGCGTGCGTCTGCGCGATTCCGCCACAACCCACGATTCCCGTTCGCAGGGTTCCCAGCATTGCTCTCCCCCTCCACCTATCGCACCTCGCACCCGCACCACCTGCGGACGCCTCGCACCCTGCTACTGTTAGAGAGCAGCAGCAACACATACCGACATGGCGATACGCAGTATGCAGTTTCCGGCACACAATCACATTTGCGGACGAAGTGAGTAGTATTCGGACTCTACATGCCTGCTCAGCCCTTGTCAATCCCAATGAAGTGGCATAGAGCAGCACAAAGGTGCTTGACAGCGCGGGCAATCGTGCGTACGATGCGTTTATCGGACAGCATGTTCATTTTCTGGTCATTTGCGCATTCCCCGGCGGGGGTATGCTACTATCGCGCATGAAAAGCGCGTGGGGCGGAAGGGCAAACGCAATGACCATGATGTACGAGAAGCAAGAATCCGAACTCATCCTCAGCACTCTCGACAAAGGATTGCATGTGCTGGAGACGCTGGCGCAGATAGACCACCCGGACGGGCTGAGTCTGACCGAACTGAGCCATGTACTCGGAATGCACCGCACAACACTGCTCCGCATTCTTACGACGCTACAGGCACGAGGATTCATCAGCCGCGACCGCACGACCGACCGTTATCAGATCGGTATCCGCATGTTGGCACTCTCGTCCGCCCTCTTATGTCGTCTCGACATCCGGCAGATCGCCCGCCCCGCGCTCAAGGCACTGAGTGCGGACACGCAGGAACTTGTGCATCTTGTCGTCCTCGATGGCGGCGCGGTCGTCACAATTGAGCGGCTCGAAGGAACACATACCCTTTCGCTGCGAACAGAACTGGGCGAACGACGCCCTGCATATTGCACCGCGTCGGGCAAGGTCTTTCTGGCATACCTCCCCCCCGCCGAGGCAGAGGCGATTCTTGTGCAGGGAATGCCTGCGGTCACGATGCGGACGATCACCACGCGGGAGGCGATGGACCAGCAACTCGCAGAAGTGATGCGGCGCGGCTATGCATGGGACGATGAAGAACGGGTCGAGGGCGTACGGTGTGTCGCCGCCCCCGTCTTCGGACACGAAGGGGATGTGATCGCCGCCGTCAGCCTCGCCTGTCCCTCGCTGCGGACACCGTCGGAGCGCGTTTGGATACTCGGCGAACGGGTCAAAGAGGCGGCGATGGCAATATCACAGAGCATGGGATACAGCGACCTCGTTCCGCACCTGCCGCGTGCAGTCGAGCGGAAATCACGCACGCGCAAAACGACGGCAGAATCGAACAGTCACTAACGAACCAATAGGAAGGGAGAGAGTACGATATGCTCACATTTGGGCAACCGGTTATCATCACCTGCGCGCTCACGGGCGGCGTTCACGGCAAGGAGGCGAACACAAACTTGCCCGAACAGCCGGACGAGATCGTCGCGCAGGGCATCGCAGCAGCGAAAGCGGGGGCGGCAATCCTTCATCTCCACGCCCGCACCCCGGACGGCGGGAACACGATGGATCCCGCCATCTACTCCGAGATACACGAACGTCTCTGTGCCGAGACCGATGCCATCGTGCAACTGACCACCGGCGGCAGCCCGACCCTACCCGTCGCGGAGCGGCTGAACACCGTCATGATCGCCCCGGAGATGTGTTCGCTCAACATGGGCATGATGGATTTTTACATCCGTGGCGAACCCGTCTTCTTCTCCAACAAACGCGCGGACATCGAGCGGTTCGCACGGGAGATGCAGGCGCGCGGCGTGCGCCCGGAGTTTGAAGTTTACTCGGCGGTGATGATGGAAGAACTGGCACATCTGCTCTCGCTCAATATTCTTACGCCGCCATATGTCGTCAATTTCGTGCTACACACCCCGACACAGGGCGGCTCACGCGGGACGCCGAAAAACCTGCTCGACATGATCGAGCGGCTGAAGGACATCCCCATACCGGCGGATCAATGGCGCGTCAATGTCAGCTCGATGGGTCGCACGCAACTGCCAATCACCACGATTGGTATGGCGATGGGAATCAATGTGCGCGTCGGCATGGAAGACAATGTCTTTTACGCCTACCGTCAACCGCTGGAAGAAAATGCCGAACTCGTCGAGCGGGCCGTCCGCCTCGCGCACGAGTTGCAACGCCCCGTCGCCACACCCGCCGAAGCGCGGCACATCCTCGCGCTGCGCGGGCGCGAACGCGGCAAGATACCTGCGAACCCAGTAACAAGTATCGAGTAACCGGCAACGCGAACACCGATCCAATTCTCGTTACTCAGTACTGTATTCAGGAGGGAACGATGGAACTTTTCGGCTCACGCGCACTGGTCGCCGGGGGTGGGCGCGGCATCGGGCGGGCGATTTCCCTTGCGCTTGCGGAGGCGGGCGCAGACACAGTTATCACGTACCGGGGCGACGAGGCTGCCGCCAATGAGACCGCCACCGCCGTGCGAGCAACGGGCCGCGCCGCCCACGTTCGCTACGCGGAGATGACCGACCCCGATTCGCTGCTCACGTGCGTCGAAGATGCAAACACCACGCTCGGCGGCATTGACATCCTTGTCTGCAATGCAGGGCTGAACCGCCGCACGCCCTTTCTCGATCTGCCGCTTGCGGAATGGGACGAGGTCCACAATGCCGATCTGCGCGGGCCGTTCGTGATGGCGCAGGCAGTAGCGCGAAAGATGGCGGAGCGGGGCGAGGGTGGGCGGATCATCTTCACTACCTCGATCAGCGCAGATTACGCCTTCCCAAATATCGCTGCGTATCAGTCCGCAAAGGCGGGGCTGCGGATGCTGATGCGCGGCATGGCATTTGAACTTGCTCCGCTTGGCATCACCGTGAACGCCGTTGCCCCCGGTACCACCGAAACCGACCTCACCCGTGGAACCATCGAAAATCCGGCGGTTGGTCCCGTACGCCTCGGCAAAATCCCGATGAAACGCTTCGGGCAACCGGCAGACATCGCGGGCGCAATCGTGTATCTTGCCAGTGCCGGTGCAGCATGGACGACAGGCTGCACAATCACCGTGGATGGTGGGCAAACCACTCAGTAAGCCCAGAAAGTGAGCCGCTGTTGTACGCCGACAATCTCCTCGATCATCCTGCGGTGGGGCAACCTGCCGCATCGCTCCCGACCCCCGCGCCGCTCGTAAATCTCGATGTGCTGGAAGGCAACATCGCGACGATGGCGGCGTTTTTCGCGGGTCGCCCCGCCCATATTCGCCCGCATGCCAAAACCCATCGCGCACCTGCCGTCGCCCGAATGCAGATCGCGGCGGGCGCACCGGGCGTCACCTGCGCGAAAGTCAGCATGGCGGAAGCAATGGTGGATGGCGGCATTCGCGATGTGTATATCGCCAATCAGGTCGTTACAAAAGAGGCAATCGGTCGGCTCGCCCGCCTCGCGCAGCGTGCGACCGTCGGGGTGATCGTGGACACCGCGCAGAATGTAGCGGATCTCGCCGCCGCCGCCGCGCACTACGGTGTAACCATCCGCACGCATATCGAGGTAGACGGCGGGATGGGACGCGCCGGGGTGCGCCCCGGCAGACCCGCATTCGAGTTGGCGCAGGCTGTGGCACAGGCACACGGGTTACACTTCGCGGGCATCCACTGCTACGAAGGGCATGTCGTCCACAAAGCAGATTTTGCCTTTCGCAAAGCCGAGACCGAGAAATCACTTGATCATGCCCTCGAAAGCCGCGACCTGATGGAGCAGCACGGGCTCCATGTCGAAACCGTTACTGTCGGCGGTACCGGCACATATATGATCTCCGGGGCGTATCCCGGCGTCACCGAGCATCAATCCGGCTCGTACGTCTACATGGACGGCGAATACCGCGAGAAAGCCCCGGAGTTCGGGCTGGCGTTCAGCCTGCTTTGCACCGTCGTCAGCCGCCCGACCGACGAAAAAGTAATCACCGACGGCGGCTTGCAGGTGCTACACAGCGATGGCGTGCCGATCCCGAAAGGTCATGACGAACTTGCGTTCCGTTCGCTCTCAGAGGAACACGGCTCGTTTC
>JBBRMX010000192.1:0-7155 GCA_038230615.1 Thermomicrobiales bacterium
AGGCGGTCCGGGCGCGGTTGTCGCTCCGGCGTATGGTCGGTGGGAGTGGCGGGGTGCTGCGAGACCGCAGTATGTTCGCGCATGAAGGCGACCGTCTGTGTAAGGCGCGTGACTGCACGCTTTGCCGACCATGCCTGCACTGCCAGCGGCGATAACTCGAGCGTGATCGCGCCCGCATATCGCTTGGCGTTGAGCCGTTGCAGCATCCATTCGAGCGGCAAGATGCCCGTACCGGGCAATTGATGCTCCCGCGTGAGTGCATTGACGAAACTGGATGCAACGAATGGCGGGTCTTCGCGGCGGTCACTGAAGTGGACGGTGCGAAGGCGCGGGAAAATGATGTCCAACGATGTGACGATGTGCAATCCGTACGAAGCGGCGTGCGCGGTATCGAACGTGATACCGAGTTCCCATTCCTCGCAGACGCGATACAGGTTTAGGAGACGGTCGAGGAAATCCGGCTTCGGTTGTGGGTGGAGGGTGCCACGGTTTTCAATCGTCAGCCGCGCATCGGAGGGTGCGAGAATATTGCACACGTCATTAACAGTGTCGAGAAAGGCACGCCCCGTGGTGGTATGCAGCCCCGCGCCTCCAACCGAATGCATCACGACGGTGCGGCAACCGGGAATCGCAGCGGCATAGGTGGCGGCAGCAATCATATCATCGCGGACGACTTCGGGACGCGCATGCATGTGGAGTGAGGGATGGATACTACGAATCGGGACGCCGTGCTCGGCGGCAGTCTCGGCAGCCAGATGCGGACCGACCGCAAGCAGATGGCGATTGAGGACGATTTCCAGACCGTCCGCGCCAACTGTGCGTGCTATATACGCGGCATCGGAAAAACTGCGCGGAATGAGGCTGGCGGTTGAGATGAGCAGGTCCATATGGGTGATGCTCCGAAGCCCGTGCGGCGGCGAAAGGGGGCAGGTACATGTGACAGGAAAAGTGTAGCACCGCAGATATGGAGCAACAAGAGCAGAGAGGCGACGGGGCGTGTGCGGTCGGCGAGCCGCCTTGTCTTCTTTGTTTTTGCTGTTGCCTTTGCTAGGGTTTGTCTAGGCAGGTGCACGGGGCGCGACGGCGGCGGGCTGGACGGACGCAATGAGCCGATTATCCGGTGATACCGCCCTGATCGCCGCCATAGTTCAGGCTCTCTTTCCAGTCGCGGTCGAGTTGGTCGAGGCTGACTTTCAGCACCTGTTGCACGGCTTGATCGTACGAGATACCGTCGCGGAATGCGCTAACAAGTGCGCCGATGGTTTGCGGACGATAGTTCGTGACGATGTAGTTCACGACGCTTTCGCTTTCGGCATACGAGAGCAGGGCTTGGCTGGCGTCGAGCGGGAAAGGAGAGTTTAGCGCACGTAGCGGGATGAGTTTGCCGCTATCTGCCGCGTCGCGCAGCAGGGGACGGAAGCGGATATCAGGCGTCTCTTGGTTGCGAACGGCGAGACCCTCATCGAGCCAGAGCGGGGGGCGGTTGTACGGGTTTTCGCTTGCTTGGTAGACGAGTTGATGGCTGATTTCGTGCGGGATAATACGCCGGATTTCGCCGCCTGCCGAGCGGCCGGGCGCGATTGCTGCGAGGATCATCCCGAGTTCCGGTTGGGCAGAGCCGCCGATCCACTCCGCGCTGTTCGGCGGGAGGGCGACGCGAAGATCGCGCGTGTTGGCGTAGACGAGGATACGAACGGGGCGGTCACCCGCAACATTGAAATTCTTTTTGAGCAGGTCTATCGTGCGGGCGGCGGTGTCTACGGCGTCTTTGCCGAATGCGTCGTCGCCATTGTACCAGTAGAGCGTGACCTGACCGCTGGTGGTTTTTTTCCATTGCTGCCGCTCGTCCATGTAGAAGACGGTCGCGGCAGTGGTGCGAACCTGCGTGCCATCGCTGGTTGTGAAGAGCCAGCGATACTCAATGTCGAGACCGGGCGGGAGGAAATTCGTTTGCGTGTCCAAGGTGTAATCGAGTTTGATCGTCGCGGTACGCTCGGACGAGACGCGAACACGATGGTCGGACGGGGTGCGGGCGGCGTGGTAAAGCAGGCTTACGCCGGTAATTTCGCCACCCATCGCGCCCGCTTCGAGGTGGAACTTGATATTTTGCGGGAACGATGGCGTGGCGGTGCTCGCCGTGACAGTCACGGGTCCTGCCGCCTCGACGTGAGTGGAAGATTGCGGGCTAAGGACAGAGGCGGACGGCACGAGGGCGCAGCAGAACGCGACCAGCAGTACGCGAAGCACAATGGTGTACGTACGGCTATTCATACTCGATCTGCCCTTTTGCTCACCTGACCCTCGGTTTTTACGCACGCAATCCTCGTCTCATGCTGCGTCCTCGTCGCCATCGCCGACAGCGGGACCGTCGCCCATCCGCCAGCGGAGATACGAGTTCACGAAGTCGTCAATCTCGCCGTCCAGCACCGCGCCGGTGTTGCTGGTCTCGTGACCGCTGCGGGTATCCTTCACCATATTATAGGGGTGGAGGACGTACGAGCGGATCGCATTGCCCCATCCGGCGGCAACATGTTCGCCCTTGAGGGCGGATTGCTCGTCGGCGCGTTCGCGTTCCTGCACTTCGAGCAGGCGGGAGCGAAGCATCTTCATCGCGGTTTCGCGGTTCTGTGTCTGTGACCGTTCGTTCTGGCAGGTGACGACGATATTTGTCGGGAGATGCGTGATGCGAATCGCGCTACTCGTCTTGTTGACATGCTGACCGCCTGCGCCGGACGCCCGATAGGTGTCTACGCGAATATCGTCGTCGTTGATGATGATCTCGGTAGCGTCCTCGACCTCCGGGAGCACTTCGATGAGAGCGAACGACGTCTGCCGCCGCTTGCTGCTATCGAAGGGCGAGATGCGGACGAGACGATGCACGCCTGCCTCGGCGTGTGCGTAGCCGTATGCATATTCGCCGCGAATCTCCATCGTCGCGCTTTTGATGCCCGTCTCTTCGCCCTCGGTCATATCTACGATGTCGGTGCCGAAGCCGCGCTTTTCCGCCCACCGGAGATACATCCGCAGGAGCATGTATGCCCAGTCCTGCGCCTCGGTGCCGCCCGCCCCCGCATGGATCGAGAGCAGGGCATTGGAGCGGTCATGCGAACCGGCGAGCATGAGATCGAATTCTAGTTTATCGAGGCGGTCGCGCAGCGCGAAGGTATCGGTCTGGAGATCGGGCAGCATCGTGTCGTCGCCACGGGCGAGGTCTACTAGTTCGAGGGCGTCGTCTACTTCCCGCGAGAAGTCGCGCCACGTCGTCACTTGCAGTTGAAGCGCGGTGAGCCGCTGCATGATGCGTTGCGCGGCTTGCGGGTCATCCCAAAAGCCGTCCACAGCGGATTGCGCGGAGAGTTGCGTGATCTGTCGTTCCTTGCCGGCGAGGTCAAAGCCGCTCCTGCGCGACATCAACGCGGTCGCGGAGGTCATGGAGAATATCGGTGATCTGCTCGAACATCGTGTGCCTATATTCCTAACGATGGGGCGGTACGCCCGCGCAATATGCTCCATGCAGTATACCAAATCCGTCGCATGTCCGGGACACTGCGACCTATTGCGCTCCCTCGCTAGAACGGCGAAACAAATGCCCGCTCGTTACCGCTCTCGGTTACTTCGGTGTTGTTGGTGGCATTGCCCATATCGTCGCCCATTGCGGCACCGCCAGAGCGGGGGTCTGCGCCGCCCTCGGTCGCGCCGGTGGCGGTGTCCATCGTGATCGCCTGTACGAGGGCGAAATTGCCGTAGGGCGCGGGGTTGGGCCAGAACTTCAGCCCCGCTCGCGCTGCTGCCTCTTTGCGAATCCATGAGGGGATGCGGGCTTCGCCGTCTAATATGTCGCTCTGGCAATCTACGCGGGGAGCGGAGACCGCCTCGACTGCGCTCATGCCGTGGGCTAACACATTGACGATCACTTGCAAGACACCGGTCATGATGCGCGTGCCGCCCGGTGCGCCTGCGACGAGGACAGGTTCGCCGTTCTTGAAAGCAATCGTTGGGCAGATGCCGGTGATGCGCCCCTTGCCGGGGGCGATGCTATTGACGGTGCCGGGGCGGGGATCGAAGCAGTTCATGGCATTGTTATACATGAAGCCGAGACCGGGTGTGATCGTGCCGTTGGACGAACCGAGAGTGTGGGTAATGGCGACGCAGTTACCGCGGCGGTCGTTCACGCTCACATTGGTCGTCGTTGGGCTGTCGGGATGATAGCGCGGGACGGTAACGCGCTCCCCGGCGTTCAGGCGTGTGATCCATTGCGCGGCACGGTCTTTGGAAAGAAGCGAATCGGTCGGCACATCGGCGAAGGCGGGGTCGCCGACCAGTTCCTGCCGGTCTGCCATCGCTGCCGCCTGCGCTCTCGCCATCGTGTAGACATGCTCGACGGAGTAGAACCCCATCGCGGAGAGATCGTAGCCTTCGAGGATGTTGAGGGTGCCGATCACGGTGACGCCGCCGCCCGGTGCGGGGTTTGAGGCGAGATCGTAGCCGAGGTACGAGCCGGTGACGGGTGCGGAGATGCGCGGGCGGTAGTTGTGCAGATCGTCCAGTGTCACGGTACCGCCGTGGGCTTCGATGTCTGCCGCGATCTTTTCCGCGAGTGCGCCGTTGTAGAAGGCGTCCGCGCCGCCCGCCGCGATGTGTTCCAGTACGACGGCGTACTCCGGGTTTCGCAGGCGCGTACCGATGGGTGGTACGGAGCCGTCCGGTTTGAGGTAGATGCGCCGCCCCTCCGCACTGTAACTGATACGGTTGATACCGCCGGGGATGGCGTTGTTGGTTTGAGAGAGCCAGCCACGCGAGAGTTCGGGGCCGAGCAGCCAACCACCACGGGCGAGAGTAATCGCGGGCTGGAGCAAGTCTGCCCACGGTTTGCTTCCGCAGCGGCGATGCAACTCCGCAAGCCCCGCGACGGTGCCGGGGGTGGCGATGGCGGTGTAGCCGATGTCGTTCACCTTGTCGCGCAGAATCCAGCCGTACCCGCTCCATGCTTCATCGAGGATACGGTCCGCCCACATGTCGGGGGTGGCGCGGCTCCCGGCAGTGCCATTGAAGTCAATCACGAGCGTCTCATCGCGTGCAGCATCGTAGAGGGTCATGCAACCGAACCCGCCGACGCCGCACATCTGCGGGTCTACGACCATCTGCGAGAATGCTACCGCGATTGCGGCGTCGAAGGCGTTGCCGCCCGCTTGCAAGACGCGCACGCCCTCCTCGACCGCGTACGGCTGCGGTGCAACGACCATACCCCGTTGTGGTTTCACCATGCCTCATCCCCCATTTTCACTGCGTGTTCAGAACATGTGGGCGATGATAACACGGCGGCAACCCATCTGTTGTGCGATACTATGGACTATGGATAATGTGCCGGTTTCGTCCAACCTTGCAACCTTCGCGGCGCAGATGCCGTTCGCGCTCGACCCGTTTCAGCAGGAGGCAATCGCCGTCCTCGAACGGGGAGAATCGGTGATGGTCGCCGCCCCGACGGGAACGGGTAAGACCGTCGTCGCGGAGTACGCTGTATGGGAGGCACATCGCCGCAACGGGCGCGTGATGTATACCACCCCGGTCAAGGCGTTGAGCAACCAGAAGTTTCGCGATTTGCGTGCGTTGTACGGTGATGCAGTCGGGTTGCTGACGGGCGATGTGACGGAGAACAGCCGCGCCCCGATCCTCGTGATGACGACCGAAGTCGTGCGAAATATGCTCATCCAGACACCGTGGGAGATGGACACGGTGGATGCGATCATCTTTGATGAGATTCACTATCTCGCAGACCCGGAGCGTGGCACGACGTGGGAAGAGGCGATCATCCTCTGCCCGGAGCATGTTCAGCTCGTTTGCCTCTCGGCGACGGTATCGAACGCCAACGAAATCGCGGCGTGGATCAGCCGGACACATCGCCCGATACGTCTCATCACGCACGAAGATCGGGCGATCCCGCTGGCACTATATTATTACCTCGATGGCGAGTTGCGGCTGGTTGTGGACCGAAGCGGGCGACAGATCGCCGATTTCGATGTGGGCGGAGAACGGCGGCAGCAATTCCGGCGCGGTGGGCCGTGGCCGCGCTGGGACGAGGAAGACGCCACGAGCAACCCCGGCGAACGCGACGAGCCGACCCCAACTGAGGTCGTGCTGGCACTGGCGCGGCAAGAATTGCTGCCCGCGATCTACTTTCAGTTCAGCCGCCGCGATTGCGAAGTATGGGCAAACCACGCCGCCACCCACGGCGCGGATTTCGTGCGACCAGAGCAGCAAGCCCGCATCGCGGCGATTATTGCCGCACATCTCGATATGCTCTCCGACGAAGACCGCGTGTTGTCGCAGGTCGCACAGGTCGAGCGGTTAGTGCAGCGCGGTATCGGCTACCATCACGCGGGGCTGCTGCCGATCTTGAAGCAACTGGTGGAGACGCTGTTCACCAATGGGTTAATGGCGGTGGTATACGCCACGGACACACTCGCGCTGGGCGTCAATATGCCCGCCCGCACCTGTGTCATCGGGCGGATGAGCAAGTACGACGGGCGGCGGCGACGTCCGCTCATCCCAAACGAATTCCAGCAGATGGCGGGGCGGGCGGGGCGGCGTGGGATGGATTCGCTCGGCAATGTCGTAGTGCCGTACAGCCCGCAGATGACCTTCCGGGAGACAATTGGCATTGCGACAGGTGTGCTGCATCCGGTCCGCAGCGCATTTACGGTACGGTACAACACCGTGTTGAATCTGTGGGACCCGCCGGAGGGTGTGCGCGTGCGGCAGTTGCTCTCGCAAAGTTTGCTGCAATATCAGGCAAACCGCCGCACGCGAGACATCGAGGCAGATTTGCGAGCGGTGGAGGAGCGCATCGCCGCCGTGCCGCGTGGCTGCCTCTTGGGGTACGAGGGCGGCGATGCCTTATTGCACGAATACCGCGACCTTGCCCGTGCCGTTCAGACCGCGAATACGCAGGAAAAGCACGCCCGCGAGGAGGAGCAACGCCTTCTCACGATGGACGATACCCGCCCGTGGAAAGAGCCAACACGCCATGTGCTGCGGCAGGCATTCCGCACGATCACCGAGGGCGCGTTGGTGCATGTGCGGGATCGTGGGTGGGGGATATATCTGGGGCGAGCAGGGACGAGCGCGGCTATCGGGCGGTTCCTGTTTGGTGTGCGG
>JBBRMX010000193.1:0-7134 GCA_038230615.1 Thermomicrobiales bacterium
AACGCAGCAATTCTTTCTGGCCGACATCGCAGTATTACGAACAAGTTTGGCGTGTGCGGTCGCTCGCGCTTTTGGCAGGGGAACCGTTTCCGGTCTCGCGGGAGGTTGGCATCGTCAATCGCTGGCTCGCGCCGGAGCGCGGCGGGCTGTTCGCGGATATCGGCACGTCGCACGGGCTATATGCCCGCAACATTGCCCACGAGTTGCGCCGCGCCGATGCAGGCGGCACCGTCGTCGCCCTCGATATTTCCACCGCAATGCTTCGGCGGGCGGGCGACTTTATCGCCGCGAAAGGATACACCACGATAGACCGCGTGCGGGCGCGGGCGCAAGCCCTCCCGTTCCCGGACGGCGTCGCGGACGGCATCGTCAACGGTGGCACCTTCAACGAGATGGGCGAACAGGCGCACGCCCTCGCAGAGGTGCGCCGCGTGCTAAAACCGGACGGTGCCTTTGTCTGCATGAGCCTCGTCGCAGGGCGTACTACAGTGGGGCGAGCGGTGCAAAGCGTGCTGAACCGTTCGCATATCATTTTCCCGACGGTGGACGAAACGAACGCGCTCTACGCGGGCGCGGGCTTGCGAATTACGGACCAAGAACACACCGGGATTGTCCTGATGACCCGCGCCGTCCCATTACGGTAAGTACCCCTATCCCGCTGGCGAGATGCGGCGCACGAGCAAGGCGCGAGTGTGCAAATCGCCGTTCGCGTCGAGGCGGCATCGCCCCGTAACGGCGAGCGTAGGTAGCCAGCGGCGACGCCAGCCCGGTGCACCTCGCCATGTCACAGCGTTGCCCGTCATGCCGTGCGGCCCGTCCCCAATGATGAGATATGCCTGTACAGACCGCATTACACGCAACGATACCGCCCAATCGGTGCCGCGTGGCGGCCAAACGCACAACACTGTCGCGGGGTGCAATCGGGGGGCGACTTCCGCGATGTCCGCACGCAGCACATCATCGGGCAGGGTGCCGCCCCACCATGAGCCGTCGTCGGTGGCGACAAGCGGCACACCCGCCGCCCGCACCGCCCGCGCTAGTGTGCCGCTTCCCGCGCCCACCTCGATATGGGGCGGTGGCAATCGTCGCAGCGTCCGGGTAAGTGCCGCGACGAACTCGGCGGTCGGCAGATGATAGATGCCCCTCGCACGGCAGACGGGGACAAATCCCGCCCGTGTGCCGGGGTCCGTGAGGCGGGCATCGAGTGCTGCGTTCGTCGGTAATGGGTTCGCATCGAGCCACGCTTCCCATCCCCGCATCGCCGCATCGTACGAAATACGTGCGGGCGTGAGTGTTTCGCCGAGCAGCCGGTCGAGGTCTGTCACACCACGCCCGCCGCCTCCGCGACTTTCGC
Organism: Thermomicrobiales bacterium; assembly: GCA_038230615.1. GTDB lineage: Bacteria > Chloroflexota > Chloroflexia > Thermomicrobiales > JALYUS01 > JBBRMX01. The sequence goes on from JBBRMX010000193.1 coordinate 1,355, forward strand.
CGCCACATCCACGACACGGTTTTCTGTGGAGGCTTCGATTGCACCGAAGAGCATCGCAGTCGTCTTGATATTGTCGGTAATCACCGTCTCTGGTACTGCGCCGCCGTCCAGCCACCCGACGAATTGCCCGATCATCGCTTGATGTGCGGGATAGTATAGCGGTGTAATCGGTACATCCTCAACCGCAACGCCGCGCTCCGGCGTGTGCCGCTCGATCACGACGCGCCCGCCATCCAGCGCGACGACCGCCCCGCCTTCGCATTCGACCCGGTAGTATTCGTTGCGCCACCCCTGTTGCGTCCCGGCGGATACAAGATTCCCCTCGTACTGTGCCATCGTGCCGTTGGTCATCCGCATCACGTACAATCCCATGCACTCGCCCGCGAAACTCTCCGCCCCGGCGGGCAACCAATCCACGCCGGTGATCGTCGCGCAGTCGCCGCCGGAGAGATGGCGAATCTGGTCGAAGTGATGTACCGCTCCCTCGATCAGTAGTGTGTGCGGGATTTCGTGCCGGAATGCCGCGCCCCACGAGAGCGGGCGGCGATAATCCTGCGCGTACCGTCCGACGACGTAGCGGATGCGGCCCAGTTGCCCGGATGCCAATACTTCTTTGACGGTGCGGATATATGGCTCGTAGCGGTAATTCTGGATAATCTGCATCTTCGTGTCGGTGCGGAGGGCGGTACGGTAGATGTCTACCGCCGTTTCCCACGTGTCCGCGACCGGTTTTTCCGACAAAATCGCTAGCCCCGCCTCCATCGCACCGAGCGCGGCGGGACGGTGGAATGCGGGCGGCACCGTGATAATCGCGCAGTCAATATCGAGCCGTTCCACCGCTGCGAAAGCCTCGCGCATGTCGGTGAAGCGAGCATCGGCAGGCAAGCCGAGTTTGTCTCCGGCACGCTCAAGGGCGGGGCGGCTTACATCCACCGCTGCCGCAACCGTCAGCCGCTCCGCGAACGGCGGCAGGAATCGCTCGATCCATGCGTTCGCAATCAGCCCCGTTCCGATCATCACTGCGCGGTGTTTCTCTGCCATACTCGTTTCTCCTCGTGCTGCTTGCGGCGGTCATGTCGCTGCATCGTACCGCATCTCGCCATCGCGGAATGCGAATCGTTGCATTGCGGCAGAGGGAACGGCAATGGTACACTGCCGCCCGCGCCGGGAAACAAGGCGAAGGGAGTCGCGGTGTATCATTGCCGCGCTGGGGAGGAACCGGGTGCCTCGCAATGTCGGGGTGTACGTGGGGGGGAGTACGCGTGAGCTGGCTCGTATGGACTGTTCCGATTATCGGGTTGGTCGCCGTGGCGTTTGCGTTTGTGCTTGCGCGGTCGGTGCTCAGCAGCGACACCGGTACGCCGGAAATGCAGGATGTTGCGGGGCGTATCCTCACCGGTGCGCGGGCGTATCTCAACCGGCAATATCGCACGATCTTCAGCATCGCAGCGGTGGTAGCGGTGGTGATCTCGCTCCTGATCTTCTTCATCTCGAAGGATAATCAAGGCAAGCGGGCCTTGCTCACCTTCGTGTCGTTCGTCGTCGGTGCCGCGCTTTCGGGCGTCTCCGGCATCATCGCCATGAATGTTGCGGTGCTGGCAAACCTCCGCACCGCAGCGGGCGCACGCAAGAACCTCGGCGCGGCGTTCAATGCGGCGTTCCATGCGGGGTCGGTCTCCGGCTTCCTCGTGGTCGCCCTCTCGCTGCTCGGTGTCTCGACGATGTTCGCCGTCTTCTCCGCCACTGGGTTAACCGAAGGCCCGCGTGATGCGCCGTTCTACATCGTCGGCTACGGCTTTGGCGCGTCGTTCGTCGCGCTCTTCGCGCAATTGGGCGGTGGTATTTATACCAAAGCCGCTGATGTTGGCGCAGACCTCGTCGGTAAGGTGGAAGCAAACATTCCCGAAGACGATCCGCGCAACCCCGCCGTGATCGCCGATCTCGTTGGCGACAATGTGGGCGACTGCGCGGGCCGTGGTGCGGACTTGTTCGAGTCCACCGCCGCCGAAGTCGTCGGCGCGATGATTTTGGGCGTTGCCCTCGCCACCGTAAGCGGCAACGATAACTGGATTATCTTCCCGCTCGTCATCACGGCGTTCGGGTTGCTCGCGTCGCTCATCGGCGTACTTGTCGTACGCCCCAATGAGCGGACGACCGACGCCCTCGGTCTACTGAACCGTGGGTACTACGTCGTCGCCGCGCTCTCGGCAGCGTTCATGTTCTTCGTCACCTATACGCTCTTCCACAACCAGACCCGCAAGAATGCGGACGGCTCGATCTACAACATCGGGGCGCAGTGGTACTGGTTTGCGATTGCGGGCTTGGTCGGCATCGCCGCCTCCATCGCCTTCGTCTATATTACGCAGTACTACACCGCCGGGGCGTGGCGACCGGTCCGCACCATCGCGGAGGCCTCCAAGACGGGCGGCGCGACGAACATCATCGCCGGTCTCTCCATCGGCTTTGAGACGACCGCCGCCCCCGCGATCACGATTTCGCTCGCGGTTGGCGCGTCGTTTTACTGTGGCACGCTCACCCATGTGACGGGCAACACCTTGCAGGACGGCATCTTCGGCACCGCCTGCGCGACTGTCGGTATGCTCATGGGTGCGGCGTATATCCTTGCGATGGACACCTTCGGCCCGATCACCGACAACGCGGGCGGCATCGCCGAGATGAGTAACCAGCCCGAATCCGTGCGCGAAATTACGGACGCCCTCGACAGCGTCGGCAACACGACGAAAGCCCTCACGAAGGGCTACGCGGTCGGCTCGGCTGCCCTCGCTGCCTTCCTGCTTTTCTCCGCATACCTTGATGAAGTCGCAACCCTGCGCGGCTTCAAACCCGGCACCGAAGGATGGGACGCCGCGCACCGCGTAGACCTTGCCCAGCCAAAAGTCTTCATCGGTGCGTTCTTAGGGCTGATGCTCGTGTACCTGTTCTCCTCGATGGCGATCAGTGCGGTCGGTCGGGCAGCGCAGGACATGATTGCGGAAGTCCGCCGCCAGTGGCGCGAGAAGCCGGGGATCATGCTCGGCACCGAGTTGCCGGATTACGCCCGCTGCGTGGACATCTCCGTACGTGGCGCACTGCGGCAGATGATCGCTCCCGGTACTCTCGCCGTCTGCTTCCCGATCCTGATCGGTCTCGTGCTGCGTGCTGAAGGTGCGGCAGGTCTGCTGATCGTCGGCACGATGGGCGGTATCTTGCTTGCCAATGTCATGAATAATGGCGGCGGCGCATGGGACAACGCCAAGAAGTTTATCGAGTCCGGTGGTCTGAAAGACGCGAACGGTAATGTTCTCGGCAAGGGCAGCGATGCCCACGCCGCGTCCGTTATTGGTGACACCGTTGGCGACCCCTTCAAAGACACCGCAGGACCGTCGCTGCATGTCCTCGTGAAGTTGCTCAGCACGATCACGCTCGTGCTTGTGCCGCTGTTTATCTAGAAGCAGTATTTCAAGACCCCTCACTGCGTATGCGGTGAGGGGTCTTGTCATGTTGCTGTGTTGCGGCGTTGCCGCCCACAGCGCATTTCTTATGTCATGTTCCCAGATGTGATGCACTGCGATATACTTTCGTGCAGGGCGCACCGTAGATACGAGCGAGAACGACATATAGCGGGAGCGGGGGCGATACATGCGCGTCGGGGTAATCGGTGGGGGCTACATGGGGCTGGCAGCGGCGTTACGATTGCGTCAGCAGGGTCACGAGGTGATGCTTTGGGAACGGTTGCCGGTGCTTGGCGGACAGGCAGGCACTTTCGAGATCGCAGGTACGCGCCTCGAATATTTCTACCATCATCTCTTTCACTCCGATACCGCCATCACCGACCTCATGACCGAACTCGGCATCGGTGACCGGTTGCAGTGGTTGCCGAGCACCGTCGGGATGTTCTCCAATGGGGAGACCTACCCCCTCAATGGCGCGGTGGATTTGCTGAAACTCCGGTACGTCCCGTTCATGGGGCGCGTCCGTACCGGCATGGCGACTGCATACTTGCAGTACAAGAAAAAAGGATGGGAATCGTACGAGCACATCACCTCGGCGGCGTGGCTGGAGCGGTTCATCGGTAAGTCGGGTTTCGATCCGCTCCTCGGCGCACAACTGATCGCCAAGTTTGGGCCGTCATGGGACAAAGTGCCGATGGTGTTCATGTGGAAAAAGATTCAATTGCGCGTCTCGAACCGCGCCAACCCGCTGGCGGGCGAGACGCTCGGCTACCCCCGTGGCTCGTTTCAGGTCGTTACCGATGCGATAGAAAAGGCATTGCGCGATGCGAATGTCACCATTCACACCGGCGCGAATGTGCAATCGGTGACGCCGGAAACCGATGGCGGCGTCACCGTGCGCGTGGATGGTGCGGCGCACGCCCTCGATGCGGTTGTCGTGACGACGCCCTCGGCGGTTTTTCGGCGGCTCGTGCCGCATGTGCCGGTAGATTACAACCGCAAACTCGACGCCGCAGGCTATCAAGCAGCGTGTTGTATGTTGCTCGAAACCGACCGCAAATTGTCGGACATCTATTGGCTGAATATCGCCGATCCGCAAGTACCGTTTACCGGCGTGATCGAGCATACGAACTTCGTCCCGCCGGAGCAGTACGGCGGCAGCCACCTCACGTATCTCAGCAAATACCTCGAAATAGACGACCCCCTCTGGAAAATTGGCGAAGACCCCGACGCGCTTTTTCAGCACTACATCCCCGCCCTGAAGCGGCTCAACCCTGCCTTCGATCCGTCGTGGGTACGGTCGGTGCGCGTCTTCCGCGAACGGGCGGCACAGCCTGTCATCCCGCTCAATTACTCCGAGCAAATCCCGGAGATGCGGACGCCGCTCCCCAACGTGTATCTCGCCAATACAACCCAGATTTACCCCGAAGATCGCGGCACAAATTACTCGATCAAACTTGGCGGCGATGTCGCCAAACTGATCTCGGACGACATCGCGCACGGGCGCATCAAGCCCCATGCCGAGGTTGTCGCAGCAGACTGAGATACCATGTCTTGTGGTCTGTGACCTCTGAGCCGACACAGAGTACGAAACGCGGTGCCGCTCTTGCGGCACCGCGCAGATCGTCGTATACTATTTGTATTGGGCGCAGCGACCCACAACCGTACATGTCGTACGGGCGGGCTGCGTTATTTGTGTCTTCAAGGAAGTGCGAATGCTTGCAAACACGGCAATATTCACTGGGAGCGATGTGCCGGTCTTCAACCTGATGGAGCAGTTGCTCGCGGAGCCGGATACCGACGTACGAACGCTCAAGTACGGTGATGTGCTTGAGGGCGTCGTCATGCAGCGGGACCGCGACGAAGTGCTCGTAGACATCGGCTCGAAGTCCGAAGGTATCATCCCCAGCAAAGAATTTTCCAGCCTGAGCGACGATGAACGATCCGCGCTCGCGTCGGGCGATACGGTACTCGTCTTCGTAGTCATGCCGGAAAATGCCGACGGGCACGCCGTCCTTTCGATTGACCGCGCACGGCAAGAAAAGTCGTGGCGTATCCTTCAGCAGAAGTATGAGGCGAACGAGGTCATCGAGGCCATCGTCAAGAACTATAACAAGGGCGGTCTGCTCGTTGATCTCGACGGCGTGCGCGGCTTCGTTCCCGCGTCGCAAGTCACCGAAATTCGTGGTGGCGACGAGGCATCCAAGCAGGGCGATATGGCACGGCTCATCGGCATGGCGATCCCCCTCAAGGTGATCGAGATCAACCGCCACCGTAACCGCCTCATCCTCTCCGAGCGTCAGGCTATTCAGGAGCGGCGCGACGCGA
>JBBRMX010000194.1:0-7088 GCA_038230615.1 Thermomicrobiales bacterium
ACCGACGGCTCAGCAGGGTGCTGCGTGTTTGTCGCGGCGCGGGATTGGGAGCCAACCTCCGGCAGAATCACCGGCTTGTGATACCGCGCCGAGATCGCCTCCAACCGCAATACCCACGGTTTCCACGCCTCCACCAACTGCGGCACCGTCGGGTCTGCCGTCTGTGTCAGCGGGAAATAGGCATCCACCCCGATAGCATCCACCGCATCCCACCACTGCACATTCACATCTTCGCCGCACGCATCGGTACCGTAATTTGCGCCGTAATAGACCGCGCCATGATATTCCGCCCGCACCGCCGCCGTTACCGCCCGCCAATCATCGGCACGGTTCGCCGCACGCGGGTCGCACGACGCAGGGCGGTTCGTATTGACGAGTTCGGTGCCGAGAATAAACGCATCCGCCCCCTGAGCCCCCGCAAGCGTCGCGTAGCGCGTGACGATGCGCGTGTACGATGCGAACCACGTCTTCCACGCTGCATCGTCTGTGCCGAAGCCGATCTCACCGCGCCAGTGTGTAGGGTCATTCAGCAAGTCTACCCCCGGTTTGAGGGCAACTTTCAAACCCTGCCGGTGTGCCGCCGCGATCAGCGACGCAAGCGCGACATCGGTCGGCGTATAAAATTGGAACAGATTGCCCGTCGCATTGGAATACGGCAGGCAGAAAATCGCTGTAGACTGTACGGTATCTTGGAAACAGGTGACGACGATCGAAATCCAGTTCGCGCCAGCCGGTTTCATCGTGTCAATCAGAATCGCTTCGGCGTCCGGCGACGAATAGTCGTCCAGAATGAATGATGCCGCGACGACGCCGCGCATGAACTCCGGGCGATTATACGGCGCGAGCGGCCCTGCCGCCGCCGTAGTCATCTGCGGCAGCAACGCACCGAGCAGCACGATCACCAGCAGAACTGCGTACCCGCGCCATACCCGCATGATTACATCCCCTTAGTGGTCCGGGTCTTTTCGTCTGCCGTCGGGCAAATTATACACGACGAAGCACATAACAGCGCGGGTACAGACCGTTCAGCCCAATCCGCAATGTCCGTTCAAGGTGCCACGCTTCCTGCCGCGCCAGCACCGATTCCATCAGGCGGCTCTCAGAGGTGATGACGACGAGCCGCGCTCCATCACGCGCCAGCCGCGCTGCCTCCGCGAGCATCGCGGGATAGAGCGGCACATTGTCGGCATGCGCTCCCATGCGGATACCGAACGGCAAATCGGCAACGAGTGCATCCGCGCTCCTGTCGGGTAGCGGCACAGCGCGGGCGTCCCAATCGGTGATCTCGATACGGGCAGCGTATCCGCTGGCAGCAAGATTTGCGGCGGCATCATCGCGGGCGATCGGGTCGGTGTCGCACCCGACGGTTCGCATCGCCGCACCCCATTCGCGCCGCTCGATCAGCAGCGTCCCGGAGCCGCAACCGAGATTGACGAAGACATCGTGCGTTGTCGGCTCGGTCAGCAACACCATCGCATGTGCGACGGTCGCATTGAGCGCACCGGCACGGTTCCGCACGCGCCATGGGCGGGTAGCGAGCGGGCGCGGCGTGAGACGAATCAGCACTTCCCATCCCTCGCTGCCGTCCGGCGGGCGGCGCAGGCGCAGATACAAATCGCCTTCGCCCTCTGCCTCGTCAAGCCCGGTCTGGATCGCCAGCGCATCGCGCAGCCGCACCAGTTCGGGGGAATCCGACCCCGCAGCACTCAGGTAAAAGGTCTGATACGATCCGTCCGGCACAAATGCCCGCACCGCCGCGATTTGCTGCAGTAGGTCGCGGAAATGGTGATTGGCAAGGATGCCGCGCGGGCGTGGTTCCGGCACATACTGCACGAGAAAGAGCGCGGAGACGGTGCGGAGTTTGAGCAGTTGCTTTGGGTTGCCCGCGAACGTGAACGGGAGATTGACCGGGCCGGTGCGCGTGCGCCGCGCCGCGCCGATCTGCACACTCGCCCCAAAGCGGCGGCGCAACTCCTCCGCGGCAATCTCCTCGATTCCCTCCACTACCTCGGCTTCGATTTCAAAGACGGGCGGCGCAGCGGGTTTCGTCGCCGGGGGTTTCGATGACGCGGGCGGGCGGCGCGGTGGTGGGCGTCGGTTCATTGTGCCACCACGCGCCGTTGCCGCGCCGCCTCGAACAACACGACCGCCCCCGACATCGCCGCATTGAGCGATTCTACTCCGCCCGCCATCGGGATACGTACTCCCTGCGGACACCACACGCGCGCTTCATTCGAGACACCGTGATCTTCATGCCCGATCACCACCGCCGCGCCTCCCGTCCAATCCGCCGCATCGTACGGAAGCAATGCGTCCATCTCGGTCGTGAACACCGCGGCAAGCGGGGCAAGCGCGGGACCGAGCCACTCCCACGCTACATCCGCAACGACTGGCACACGGAAATGCGCCCCCATTCCCGCCCGCACCACTTTCGGTGCGAATACGTCCGCACTGTCGCCCGTCGTCACGACCGCGGTACAGCCCGCCGCCGCCGCCGTGCGAACGAGCGTGCCGACATTGCCGGGGTCACGCACACCATCGAGCACGAGCAGCAGCGCGGTGCGCGGGTCCAGTACGGGTAGCGAGGCATCCGGCAGATCAAGCACCGCCAGCACCCCTTGTGGCGATGCAGTATCCGACGCTGCACGCATCACGGCGGGCGTCACTTCCAGTACCCGTTCCGCCGCGTCGCGCCATGCGTCGTCCGCAGTGCCGCCAAGCAATTCCGGGCAAACGAGCAGCAATCGCGCTTGTCGCCCCGCCGCGAATGCCTCCCGCACGAGGCGCACGCCCTCCACGAAAAACATCCGCTCCTCCTGCCGCCCTTTGTGGCGGTGGAGAGAGCGGACGAGAGCAATCGCGGGGTTGTGCGGGCTGGTGATACGATCCAACGCGCTACGCAGTTGCCTTGGCGTTCTTCGCAATTGTGACGAGTTCCGCGAATGCACCGCTGTCCCGCGTGGCGAGATCAGAAAGCATTTTGCGGTCAATCACCACGCCCGCCGCCTGCAACCCGTTGATGAACAGGTTGTACGGCATCCCGTGCTCGCGGCTCGCAGCGTTGATCCGCACGATCCACAAGGCGCGGAAATCACGCTTGCGGTTCTTGCGGTCGCGCGTGCTGTACAGCATCGCCTTGAGGTTCGACTCAATCGCATTGCGCTTCCAGCGGGAGCGCGACCCCTTGTGTCCCTTCGTCGCGTTCAGCACCTTTTTCGTGCGTGCGTGCGCCGCGACGTTGTTAGTTGCGCGTGGCATCCCCAAATCCTCCTTCAGAGAAGTAACGAGTAGCAAGTAGCGAGGAATGAGTTACAAGGAGCAAGCGACGAGAAACAAGACACGAGTACAATATAGCATTCGCATTGTTCTTAGTACTTGCAACACCTTACGGTGTGCTCGTTCCTTGTTCCTTCCCCTTAATCCAGTCCGTATGGCAATGAGCGACGCACGGCTTTCACATTTGCGCTGCTCAGCGGAAACATTTTGTCGAGCGAACGGGCAACACGCGGCGACTTCCGGCGGCGGAAGTGGCTTTTCATGCCCTTCGTCCGCATAATCTTTCCCGTCCCCGTGATCTTGAACCGCTTGGCGGCCTGCTTGTGTGTTTTGAGTTTCAACTTCGGCACAGCGTCGTCCCCCTTATTGTTCTGCCGATTCTTCTATCGGTTCTTCTATCGGTTCCGGCGACGCCGGACTGTTGCTTTCACGCGGGTCACGCGGGTCCCCCGGATCGGCGGCCACGCGCTGTTGCTGCGGAGCCGCCTTCGGCGCGACCATCATACTCAAGATACGGCCCTCAAGACGCGGCGATGCTTCCATGATCGAATCAGACTCGATCATCGCGGCAAGCTTCTTCATGCGGTCTTCGCCATTTTCGGGATGCGACATCTGTCGCGCCCCCCGGAACATGACGGAAACGCGAACTTTGTTCCCCTCTTTCAGAAGCCGCTTCACGGTACGGGCATACGTTTCGAGGTCATGATCATCAATGAGGACCTTGAAGCGCACTTCTTTGATCTCTTGCGGCTTCTGGTTCTTGCGGGCTTCCCGCTCCTTGCGGCTCTGGTCATACTTGTATCGCCCGAAGTCCATCAACCGACAGACGGGCGGTGTGGCATTGGGTGCCACCTCCACAAGGTCCAGACCCAGATCGCGGGCGCGTTCCAGCGCGTCACGCGTGGGCATGACCCCGAGCTGATTGCCTTCCTCATCGATTACCCGGACTTCCCGGACACGGATGCGGTCGTTCGTGCGAAGCGGTCTACTGATGGGATTCCTCCATAACGAAAACAAACCCGCTCTTGCGGTAGCACGACATTCTATCATCGTACCCGTTGCGCGTCAATTCTCGTCGGGGCTTGCCGCAGTGAGAGGGGTGTGGTATAGTCCCGTGTGTCGTCGGGGTGTAGCTCAGACCGGTAGAGCGCACGGATCGGGACCGTGAGGCCGGAGGTTCAAATCCTCTCTCCCCGACCATTCTTTCTTTAGTTTCTCTCGGAGGCCAACCCGCGTATGGCCATTGGCACACTGCCAACTCTCCTTCACCACCGAGAATCATCCACCGCTGTACGTACATACGCACGGCGGTTTTTGCCGTTTGTCGCCATTCCGCTTGTCTACTGCGCGATCACCGCCATCATGCTCTTGCCACTCGTCGCGCATCTTCGCACCGCAGTCGCAGAGACCGATGCGGACCCGCTCCTGAATGCGTGGGCGTTACAGTGGGTACAGCATGCCCTCGTCACGAACCCGCTGCACCTCTACGATGCGAACATGTTCGCGCCGAACCCCCGTACACTGGCATTTTCCGAAGCTCTTATCCCGCAAGCACTGCTGGCGTGGCCAGTCTCGCTGCTCACGCACGATGGATTGCTCACCTACAATTTCTCGGTGCTGCTCACCTACCCGATGTGCGCGGTGGCGATGTACGCCCTCTGCCGTGCACTCGGCGCGAACCGGGGGGCGTCGTTCGTCGCCGGGTTGTGTTTCGCCTTTGCTCCGTTCCGCATGGACAGCACCGCGCATTTGCAGGTGCTCTCGATGCAGTGGATGCCCCTCGTACTGCTGGCAGTGATCCGTTTCGTGCAGCGTCCGTCGTGGTGGCGCGGTGCGACGGTAACGGCAACCCTCGCGCTCTGTGCGCTCTCCTCGGTATATTACGCAGTCATGTTCGGGGTCGGGCTGGGCGTATTTCTGCTTATCGAGGCGGTGCGACAGCGAGAGGCATTCGTCTCGCGCACCGGTGTAGGGCTGGGGGTTGTGCTCCTCCTCGCGGTGGGGATCGTCGCGGTGCTGGATCGCCCGTACTTGCAGATGCGTGCCGAGCAGGGCATCGTCCGGACGCTCGACGAAGCCTACGACGATTCCGCCCATGCAACGTCATATCTCACGGCAGTGCCGGGAAGCCTCATCTGGTCGCATCTGCTGCCGAAATCCGGTACGGAGCGGAGTGCGCTTTTCCCCGGCGCGGTGCTTTCACTGCTCGCCCTCGTCGGCCTGCGGCGTCTACGTCAGCCGTGGATGCCGGGGATGGTGGCAATGGGAATTGTCGCCTTCGTCCTCTCATTCGGGCCGACATGGGGAGACAAAACCGACGGAACCCCGCTCCCGTATCGCCTACTCTACAAGTATATCGTCGGGTTTCAGGGCATCCGGGGACCAGATCGTTTCGTGTCAGTCGTTCTCGTCGCACTCTGCGCCTTTGCCGCCCTCGGTGCAACATGGCTCTGGGATGCGGCGGTGAAGCATCGCCTCCATCTTCGGCACTACGCGCTCCCGGTTGCGGCAATCGTCGCGGGTGTAGTGGCACTCGACACCGGGGCGCGGCTCCTGCCAACGATATCGGTAGACCGCTCGGACACTGCCCTCGCTCCCTATCGCTGGCTGGCAACCTATGATGCAGCAGGTATCGTGGCGGAGTTTCCCGCCGATCGTGCCGTTCGCACGACCTCGTTCTACTCCACGTACCACTGGCACCCGGTGCTGTGGGGGCATTCCGGATTCGTGCCAGAAGCCCAGTACCGTCTCGTCAACCGCTTCCAGAACCGCCCCGACCGCTACCCTAACCCGACCGATCTCGACGCCCTCACCGACATGGGCGTTCGTACCCTTGTGATTCACCGCGATGCCTACAGTAGCGACGACCTCGCTAAATTACGGGCTGGGCTGGCAAAAATCCCCGACCGCGTGATGCTGCGCACGTCTGTCGGCAATTGCGACATCTATGGGATCAACCCCACGGCCGAACCATTGCCCGTAATCGAGAGCGTTACCCTCAATGCGAGCATCGAGGGCAATGCCGACACCGTCGCCGGACAGATTCGCATCACGAACAGTTCCGCCTATGTGCGGATGCTCTACACCGCAGGAAAGCCGCAACTCGTCGCAGAGATACACGACGCACGCGGCGCACAGATCGGACGATACCTGCTCGATATCGTGCTTCCTGCCGTCGTCAACCCTGACGAGACCTTCGTACCCTTCATGGTGCCACTCCCCGGTATGCCGGGGACGTACACAGTAACGATCACGGCACACGATTTCGACCGTTTCCCGGCGGTGCCACCGGCGCAGATACAGGTGCTCAATGTGCGAGACCTTCCCCGTCTGAAGTACGACCGGCAGCGCGTTACCAGCCCGCCGCTCTATCTTGCGGACGAACCTGTGGCAATGTGGGCCACGCTCAAAAATGGGCGCACCGTGCCGCTCCGCGATACCGTCGCGCTGCCCAACCAGACACTTGATGCGCCGCTCCCCACCCTCCCCGCCGGTACGCAACTGATCGTCGCACACGGCAAAACAAGTGGCGTCGAGTTGTTCGTGCCTGTCGCACCTTGACCCCGTTCGCACAGACGCATACGCTTCATCATAGAGACGGCGGCGTGCGATGGGGATACAGGAGGAAACATCATCATGAGTAGCGGGCAGGGCGGGCAGGGAGAACAGGTCTTCGATGTTGCGATTATCGGCGGTGGTCCGGGCGGGTACGTCGCAGCGATCCGGGCGGCGCAACTGGGGCTGAAAACTGCCGTGATCGAGCGCGAAGCCCTCGGCGGAACCTGCCTCGTGTGGGGCTGCATCCCGACCAA
>JBBRMX010000195.1:0-6985 GCA_038230615.1 Thermomicrobiales bacterium
ACGCCGCTGTGCAAGAAACTGCTCATGAATTGCCGCTGGAAGATGATGAACAGCACCAAGAGCGGCGCGACGACGAGCAATGTCCCCGCCATGACCAGCCCCCATTGTGCGCCGGATTCGCCCATCTGCGTGAGGGTATTCAGCCCTACGGTCAGCGGGCGGCTGCTATCGGAGTTCGTCACGATCAGCGGCCAGAGAAAATCGCTCCAATGGAAACTGACGCTGACGACCGAGAACGCAAGGAGCGCGGCGCGGGCGTTGGGAATGTAGACGTACCAAAGCGTCTGCCACCAGCGTGCGCCGTCCAGAACCGAGGCATCGTCCAGTTCCGGGGGGATCGCCTTGAAGGTCTGCCGGAGGAAGAAAGTGCCGAACGCCGACGCGAAAAACGGGATCATGACGGCGAGTTTGGTATCGAAGATGCCGAGGGTACGGATGGTCGTGTAATTCGGCACGATGAGAATGCTCGTCGGGACGAGAATCTGCATCAGGAGCAGCACGAACACGATATCTTGCCCCGGAAAGCGCAGACGTGCAAAGGCGAAACCCGCCAGTGACACGGTGACGAGTTGCACCGCCAGCACGCCGAAAACGATTACGGCGGTATTGAAGTAATACAACCCGAATGGGATGCGCGACCACGCATCTGCGAAGTTTTGCAGCGATAGCCCACCGCCCCACCACGGCGACCCCTCCGCCACCGACGAACTCGGCGGGCGAAATGCAACCGCGACGCTCCACAGCAGCGGTAATGCCCACGAGAGCGCGAGCAACCCGAACAGCCCTAGCCCGATGCCGCTGAGTAGCCGCTGGAACAGGTTGCGCCGCCGTACGACGGGCTGCGCGGCCGGGCGCACATCGAGGGCGTTGAGCGGGCGTGGGGTGGAGAGAGAAGTATCGGCTGCCATATCTCGCCTCGTTGCGGTTACGCGCTGTATTGGGCGCGGCGATCAGAAACGACAAAGTTCGTCACGGTGAACACGAGCAAGAAAAGCACGAGAATCACCGTCGCCGCATTCGCTTCGCCGAGATTACGGAAGCGGAACGCGGTTTCGTAGATATGATAGAGGAGCAGATTGGAGGCATTACTCGGGCCGCCCTGCGTCATCACGTAAATCTGGTCCACCATTTGGATCGAGTTGACCGCTGCGATGGTGGTGACGAACAATGTAGTGCCGGAGAGCAACGGCACGGTAATCGAGCGCAACTGTACCCACCATGACGCGCCATCCAACGCCGCCGCCTCGAAGACCTCGGTGGGCAGATTTTGCAGCCCCGCGAGATAAAAGAGCATGAAATAGCCTGTCTGCTTCCAGATCGCCATGACAATGAGGGCGGGTAGCACAAGGTTAGGCGTGCCGAGCCAGTTCGGGCGACCGAGACCGAGCGCACTTGTTGCGTCGTTGACCAGCCCGAAATTGGGAGTATATAGAAAGAGCCAGATCGCCGCCGCACTGACCATCGGTAGCACGGTTGGATAGAAGAATGCGCTGCGGTAGATACCGATGCCGCGCAGTTTCCGGTTCAGGAAGATTGCGAACAGCAACGCCAGTATGACGCTGAACGGCACCGTGAACGCAACAAAGACCGCCGTGTTCTTGAGAACCTCGCGGAACACATCGTCCCCCGCAAGATTTGCGTAGTTGTCCAGCCCGACGAAACGCGGGATGCGTACCGCTTGATTCTGCTTGAACAGCGAGCGGTACGCAGTCGCAATCATCGGGTAGAGCGTGAAGAGTGCTACCCCCATGGCTGTTGGAAGGACCAACAACCACGGGAGGAGCGGGGAATGCCGACGCATCGCCGATGCCTACCGGAACTGCTTGAGGATATTGTCGGCATTCTTCTGGGCGTCATCCATTGCCTGCTGCGGGGTCTTTTTCAGGGTGAGTGCTGCCTGCAATTCGTCCCCGAAGACCTTCTGCACCTGCGGCCCACTGTGCGTGGAGAACTCACGCTGCGCGAATTGCAACTGGTCGCGGGCGACAAGGGCTTGCGGGTTCTTAGCGGTGTAATCCTTGAGAGCGGTCTGATCCCATGCGCTCTTACGGGCGGCGACATAGCCGCTATCCACAGTCCAACGTGCCTGTGTTTCGGGCGAGGACATATATTTGATGAACTCGAACGCCGCCGCCTGCTTCTCTTTGGGAGTCTTCTTGAAAAGGTAGAAGTTGCCGCCGCCCGTCGGTGCGCCATTTTGCTTCAGACCGGGCAGGAAACCGACGCCGACATTGAACTTCGCCGTCTGGAGGATGTTCGAGAGTGAGCCGGTGGTGTGCCACGCCATCGCGGTTTTGCCGCCCGTGAAGTCCGGCGGGGTCGTTGCCCAGATGACAATGCTGTTCGGGCCGACCTTGTCTTTCTGCCCGATGTCTACCCACGATTGCAATGCCTGCACGACGGCGGGGTCATTGAGGAACAACTTCGTGCCGGTGTCGTCCACGTAGTTTTTGCCATTGCCGATAGCCATGCCCTGAAAGACCCAGTACGGGAAGCCGTCTGAAGGGATTTCGACGCCCCAGCGGGAGCCGTCCGGCTTCGTCAGTTTCTTGCTCATGTCCACCATCTCTGCCCATGTCTTCGGGGGCTGATCGGGGTTCAGCCCCGCCTCCTTAAACATGTCCTTGTTGTAGTAGAGGACAGGGGTGGAACGCTGGAACGGGATACCGTACACCTTGCCGCTGTCCTTGCTGTTCAGCATAAAGGCATCGTAGAAGTCCCCGATGAAGGCGGGGTCTTTCAGGTACTCATCGAACGGCACGATGTAATCGGCGTCCTTCAGGGCATAGAGATCGGTGGAGAGCAGCACCGCAGTATCGGGAGGCGTGCCACCGCCGTCAATCGTCGTCTGCACCTTCGTGTATACATCGGTGTAGCCGCCCGCATAGGTGGGGGTCACTTTAATGCCGGTGTTCTTCTTGTTGAAGTCGTCCACGTACCCATTGATGATCGGCACAATCGGACCGCTCGCGGCGGTGGGGTAGAAGAAGCTCAATTCAATCGTCGCGCCACCGACTCTCGTCGCCGCGCTGGAGACGGTCGAGGCTGCGGCATTTACCGTCGGGGCGGCGACGGTTGCGGCACCCGTCAGGGTCGTGGCGGCGGCGGCAACCGTCGGAGCGGCGGTTGTCGCGGCACCGGAAACCGTGGTAACGGCGGCATTTACCGACGGCGCGGCACTCGTCGCCGCACTGGACACGGTCGCAACTGCCGCAGCAACGGTCGGAGCAGCCTGCGTTGCGGCACCCGTTACGGTAGTGGGGACGACGGTAGCAACAGTCGTCGCAATTTCGCTCCCGCCGCAGGCAGCAAGCAAGGCGGCAGCAGCGGCACCCGCGCTACCAGCGAGAAAATGACGGCGCGACAGCCCCTTCGACAATGTGGGGTTCGTATCGGTCATGCGTGGGTATCCTCTCCGTGTGTTTCGAAGCAATCCATCAGTCAACGCTATCATCGCATAGTGCGCGACCTCCCGCTACAAAAGCATAGAGACATATGATGAACGGGCGATGATCGGGAGAGTTGCGCCACGTTATCGCCCGATTTACGCTCGCTTCTTCTATAGTGTCTGTTCACATATTTTCTACTAAATATATTTATAAAACTTGGACACTACTTGTTGCTGCTGGCATATTCTCTGCGTTGGTTACTTCGTCGCGTATTGGATTTCGCAAGGAGGAGCAGCAACAATGGACAATCAGCATGGGAACCCGGGAAGCAAGCCGGCACAAGGGAGCACACCGCCGCGTCCCGTACCGCCGACCCCGAACCCTATCCCTACCCCACCTAAAGGGAGTACAGGGAACTACTCACAGACGATCGGCGCAGGCACGAACTCAGGCACCACAGGGACGATGGGCAGTGCGGGTGGCATGAATGCCGGTATGCACAAGCCCGCGGCAAGTATGCCGTCGCACCCGCCGACACCGGCATCCGCAACCTCGACAACCTCAGGGGACAACTCACCGCAGACACCCCCCTCGATGCCAGATGCGGCGCAGGTGAAAGAGCAGATCGTTGAGAAGGCGCAGGATGTGAAGCAGCAAGCACAAGATCAGACGGCACAATTTGTCGGTCAGGCAAAGCAGCAGGCACAGACGCTCTTGGGAGACCAGAAAGACCGCGCTGTTGACGTACTCGGGAACATCTCTCAGGCAGTACGCAGCACAGGCGAACAACTGCGCCAGAACGATCAAGGGATGATCGCGCAGTACACGGACAAAATCGCGGATCGTGTCGAGGGTTTCTCCTCTAACATGGGCAGCAAGGATGTGCAGGAACTCGTTGCTGACCTCGAACGCTTCGCACGCACGCAACCGCTAGCCTTTCTCGGCGGCGCATTTGCCCTCGGTCTTATGGCAGCACGCTTTCTCAAGAGCAGCGGCTCAAATGTAGACACTGGAAACAGCAGCACGAACATGTACACCAACAATTACGAGCGTACATATGGGCGCACCGAGAACCGCGCTGCCTACAATACCGCCATGCCACATGACTACCGTCAGGATGTGAGGTCGCGGTAATGCAAACGCCGGGAACTCAAGGAAATGACCGTTCTCTCGGCGAGCTTTTTGGCGACCTCGCGCACGACACGAGTACGCTCGTCCGCAAAGAGGTGCAACTCGCTAAGGCTGAGATGACGGAGAAGGCGACGGCAGTCGGCAAGGATGTCGCATTTATCACGATTGGTGGCTTGATCGCGTACGCAGGTTTGCTTGCGTTGATTGCCACGCTTGTCATCATCCTCGCAGCGGCGGGTATGCGGTTGTGGCTCGCCGCTCTTATCGTTACCGTCATCGTGCTCGCCATTGGCGGCATTCTCGTGCAGCAGGGTCTAAGTCGCCTGAAGCGTACCAACATGGCACCGCAACAGACGATTGCGACGCTCAAGGAAGATCAACAATGGGCGAAGGAGCAGGTGCGATGAGCGCGACGAACTATCCCTCTGAAGCGACACCCGTCCGCTCGGACAATGCCAGTGAGAGTACGGCGGAGATTCGTGCAGAAATTGAAACGACTCGCTCTTCGATGGGTACCACCCTTGATGCGATCCAAGAAAAACTGAACCCGGATACGATCAAGGGACACGTCACAGAGGCGATACACGAGCAAGTCGAGACAGTACGTGAGCACGTTGCGGAAGCCGTCCATGAACAAATCGAGCAAGTGCGAGAGCATGTCGCGGAGGCCGTCCATGACCAGATCGAGACGGTAAAAGGTAACGTGCGCGAGGCAACTATTGGGAGGGTTGAACACATGGTTAATTCGTTTACCGGACCGTCCTATGACGGCGGGCATAGCGACAACAGCATCATCGAGACGATCAAGCAGAATCCGGTTCCTGCGGCTCTCATGGGTATCGGTTTAGCGATGCTCCTGAGAAACCGTAACACAACTGGCGGGCAGGGCACTTCTGGCTCGTATGGCTCTTACAATGCCGGTGGCGGATATCGCGGCGGCAATTACGGGTACAACAGCCCCAACGAGCATCGTCAGCCTCCGAGTGTGCATGTCGGCGAGGCCGCCGATGCGGCAAAGGAAAAACTCGGCGATGTCGCGGATGCCGCGAAAGATAAAGCCTCGCAATTCGCCGATCAAGCGGGTGACCTGAAAGATCGCGCTCAGTCGAACGTGAGTCAGTTTGGCGATCAAGCGCAGCAGCAGGTTGGGCAAGCAAAGTCGTGGCTCGACCAGAATATGCGCGACAACCCGATGAGTGTGGGTGCGTTGGCACTTGTTGCAGGCCTCGCGGTAGGTATGACACTCCCTAGCACGCCTGTCGAAAACCGGATGCTCGGCGAGACACGCGACAATCTCGTCGGTCAGGTGCAGGCGAAAGCACAAGACACGATGCAAAAGGTCTCCAATATCGCGCAAGAAGTGGGTGACACTGTCAAAGAGACCGCCAAGCAGGAAGCGCAGAAGCAAGGTCTGATGCAGTAACGCAGTTCGCTATTTGAATACACGAAGAGAGGCCGCGAACGATATTCGCGGCCTCTCTTCGTGTATGTACCATCGAAAATCAATGGCGAGACGCTTGCCCCCCGCCACGGAGCACCTTACTTAGCGAAGTCGCGCAGGGTATTGAATGCGGGGCGCGGCGAATAATCGCTGCGGAGCACTGCCCAACCGTACTTCTCATCGTCGGGCTTCGTGGTCGCCTGAAAGTTCAGGTTCCACACGAACATAATGCCCATCCACGGATACGATTTGCCAAGTTCCAACGCCCGCTTGATGTACTGGGCCTGCTGGTCTTCGGTGACGTACTTCGCGTAGTTATATGCCGGTGCGGGGTTGTCGGTGCTGTCCCACCCGAACTCAGTCAGCCACATTTTTCTGTTACCGTCGCCGTTTTGTTCCATGATCGAGCGCATTTCGAGGATGCGCTTGAAGTAGAACGAGTTGTTCTTGGTGTAACTCCGTCCGCCGTCGGGGTCGGTGCCGCACGGAGTGGTAGCGGGGTTATCGGGGTACGAGTTGTCCGGCGGGTTGCAGTTGGAGCCGGGGTGCGCGCCGAGGACATCATAGTATCTCTTCCCCTCCCCATTGTTCAGCGCGTAGAACTGCTGAAGGTAGTCGGTTTCGGGGATCGCTACCGCAGAATTGTTGGTGCTTGTCGGGGTCATACCACCGAAGACGACGGTGATATTTTTGTCTTTGCTCTTGAGCGTCTGGTAGCCCGCTTTGAGGATCGGCAAATACGCGCCGACATTTACTTGCCCGCCCGTTTCGATCGCGTAGTTCTGCTCATTCCAGATTTCGTACGCCGCGACTTTGCCTTTGTAGCGGTCAGTGAGGAAACTGAGGAAGTTCGCGAAATCCTGCGCACATGGGCCGACCATGCGCGCTCGGTCTGCCTGATCACGCGCCGTCGGCGTTCCTGCTCGATGAGCGGGTGTTCGTCAGCCTCGGCGTGCTGAAGGTCGCGGCCAGCCTCGAGGCGCAAAACTATCGCGACAATTTTCTCGATCTGTCCGGGGACGAG
>JBBRMX010000196.1:0-6972 GCA_038230615.1 Thermomicrobiales bacterium
CACTGCCGAGGACCTCGACCGCCCGCTGCAACTCTTGCACTGGGTGGCGGATCGCGCACTTGTAAGCGGCGTACTCGCCGAGCAATTGCACCCCGATACCGGCGCACCGCTTTCGGTCTCGCCGCTGACATGGAGCCACGCCGCGTTCGTCCAGACCGTCAATCGCTACCTTGCCCGCGAACAGTCCATCAAGGAGCAGGAGCGGATCAATCTCGGTATCGCGTGGGCGTAGGGGTAGAAAAGGAACAAGTTACAAGGTAAAAGTAACGCGGAAATGCACGTTTTCTCGTGTTACTTGTATCTTGTTACCTGTTACTGCGACCGACCGAAGGGAGCGACCCATGCATCTGGGAAATGTGGAGGAGCAGATTCGTGTGCTGACGGAGGCGATTGCGGGAGAGGGCGTCGAGGTCGGAGTGATGGCGCACCACTTCGCCACGGGGCGCGAAATCGCCGTCAATGCCGATGTCCGCTTTCCTACTGCGAGCACGGTCAAATTGCCGATTCTGTTCGCGCTCTATCGTCGCGTCACCGCGGGGGAACTCGATCTCGCACAGCGCATTACTATCGAGGAACGGCACTTGACGGCGGGCAGCGGCGTGTTGCAGGACCTCGATTTGGGGCTGCAACCGACGATCCACGATCTCGCCACGCTGATGATTACCGTCTCCGACAACCAAGCGACGGATATGCTGTACGAGACCGTCGGCGGCGAGTACATCCAGCGCGTCGCGGACGAACTCGGCATGGCGAACACGCGCACGCCGCGCACCGTCCGCGCCCTTTTGTATGATCTCGTCGGCATGGACGAGGCGAACCCGGAGCACACCTACGCGATGAACCGCGCCCAACTCCGCAGCGGCAGCCCGAACCATGACGGGTGGGCATTGGGCGTGGGCGACGATAACGATGTGAGCACCCCGCGTGATCTCGTGACGCTCCTCGCCCGCGTCCATGGCGGACACGATCCTTCACCGGAGGCGTGTACCGCGATTGTGGACATCCTCAAGCGGCAGAAATTCAATACGATTATCCCGCTGCTGCTGCCGCCAGAGGTGGAGACGGCGCACAAGACAGGAAGTATCCACGGCGTCCGCAACGATGCGGGCATCGTCTACGCATCGCAGTCGCATGGTGGTCCCTATGCCGTGGCGATCATGTCGCGCAATCTGTCCGATCCCGTTGCGGGCGCACGGATACTGGCGGACATCTCCCGCGCAGTGTGGGACGCATTCACGGCGTAACCATGTGGTGCGTATTCCCTTCTACCGCGAATAGTGGAAGGGAATACTTTCTCACCGGTAATTCGACGAGACTCCCGCTGCGACCGCGCCGACGATGATCAGCGCGATGACCAGCGCAACGACCGCCACGACGACGAGATGCACGATGCCGACGATGATACCGATCTTGGCGAGCGTGCCGCCCTCCAATGCGCCGTTGGAGCGGCTGATTTCGCGCTGTGCCATGATACCGAGCACGATAGCGAGGACCGCGCCGAGCACCGGGATCACGAACCAACTCGCCACACCGCACGCGAGGCTGGCAATCGCCATCGGGGCATTGGGTGCGGAGGGCTGTACATACGCGGGTGCGCCGTAGGGCGGCATGGCATTGTACGGGGGTTGACTGCCGTACGGGATTTGGCTGGTATACGGCGGTTGCCCGCCATAAGGTGGTAATTGCTGCTGCGGGCCGCCGTAAGGAGGCGGGGCGGGTGGGTATGAGGGTGGGGGCTGGTTTTCCATGATCTTGCTCCTTCACTCCCGGCAGCATGCCCGCGCATGGCGGTCTTGCGCGACCGGAACCGCGTTGCATCCTTTTCGTGTGTCACTACACCATTGTACACGAAGCGAAAAGCCCTCCCCACTATCGGGAGAGGGCTTTTCGTCGGGGCGCATCGTGCCCTATTTCCGTACCTGTTATGCCTCCGCGAGCAGACGCAGCAGGGTGCGGACATGCACGCCCGTCGCGCCACGCGGCGTGAACGGACCGCCCTTTTTGTCCCAGACAGTGCCAGCGATGTCGAGATGCACCCACGGCTTGCCCTCGGTGAACTCCTCGATGAACTTGGCGGCGGTGATCGCGCCGCCCTCGCGCCCGCCCGTGTTCTTGATGTCCGCGATGTCGCTCTTGATCTGCTCGCGGTATTCGGTGTCGAGCGGCATTCGCCATGCTTTTTCGTTCTCGGTCTTCGCTGCCGCAAGCACCTCGTCCGCAAGCGCGTCGTCGTTGGCGAATAGGGCAGTCGTGATATTGCCGAGCGCGACGACTGCTGCACCCGTGAGTGTGGCGAGATCAATCATGGCATCCGCGCCTTGCCGCGCCGCATAGACGCACGCATCCGCAAGCACGAGCCGCCCTTCGGCGTCGGTGCTGAGGATTTCGGCGGTCTTGCCGTTCATGCCCGTGAGCACATCGCCGGGGCGAAACGCCGTACCGCTCGGCATGTTCTCCGCCGATGCGACGATGCCGAAGACGCGTACCTTCGGGGCA
The DNA here is from genome assembly GCA_038230615.1 of Thermomicrobiales bacterium. Classification (GTDB taxonomy): domain Bacteria; phylum Chloroflexota; class Chloroflexia; order Thermomicrobiales; family JALYUS01; genus JBBRMX01. The sequence goes on from JBBRMX010000196.1 coordinate 2,497, forward strand.
ATCGCCGCGACCGCCGCCATCACGCCGAGCGTCGTCGCCGCGCCGCCCATGTCGTGCTTCATCGCCTCCATACCCGAAGACGGCTTGAGCGAGATACCGCCCGTATCGAAGGTGATGCCCTTGCCGATGATGGCAACGGTGCGCGTATAGCCGCCCGCCGGTTCGTACGTCAGGTGGATGAGGCGCGGTTCGTTGACGCTGCCTTGCCCGACGGCGAGGATCATGCCCGCGCCCATCTCGGTCAGTTCGTCCACACCATAGACGCGGCACTGCAAATCCGTTTCCGAGGCAATGCGCTCGGCGGCGGCGGCGATGTCGGCAGGAAAGAGCGCACCGCCCGGCTCCGTGGCGAGGTCCCGCGCTACCATCACGCCCCCCGCGATTGCCGCGCCGCGTGTGACGGCGTCGGCGTGCGCCCCCGCCTCCGCACCGACAAAGGTGATCGTCTCTACCGGCGTCGGGGGGGTGTCGAGCGTGTGGTATTTATCGAAACGGTAGAGCGAGAGCAACGCGCCCTCGGTCGCCGCTTGTGTCGTCGGTGTGCCGTCCGCAGCGGGTGGGAGCAGGGCAGCAATCGTCTTCGCGCCCGCGTCTCGTGCCGCCCGCGCTCCTGCGCCGTACGCCCGACGCGCCGCGTCCGCACTGTATTTATCCCGCGCCCCAAGCCCGACGAGCACAATTTCCCGCGCTCCGACCCCGCCGCCGAGATTGGTTGTCGCGCCCATGCCGCCGCTCACGGGCGCAACTGCAATAGGTTTCGCGCCGTATGCTGCCGTCGGAATAACGAGCGTCCCGCCGACGCTCGCCTTCCAGCCGCGCCCCGCAACGACCGCCGCCAACACCCCGCCGAGGGCATCGTTCACTGCTGCCGCGTCGCCGTCCATCTCGCCGCCTGCGAAGACGGGAACGATGAGCGCGTCCGTGTCTGCGCTCTGCCACTCGCCGCCTGTTGTGATCTCGGTCATGGTGTTGCTCCCTGCATCTATGCGCGTTGCCCGCGCACGGGCTATTATCTCTGTGCGGGCAGTGTGGCACGCGAACATGAAGCGCGTCAACGATCAGCCTCTGCGGGCTGCATATCTGATGACGCACAGGGCGGGTACAGCGTGGCGAACGATCCCCGGTACAGCGATGAGAGAGATGAAAGTGTGTCGCCCGATTCCGTCGTCCGGGTTGCGACGGTCGGGGACGCGCCCGCGATTGCGCTCGTAGTGGCGCGGGCATTTCCAGACAAATTTCTGCCCGCGTTTCGTACTGAGGCGCGTGCTGCCCGTGCACTTGCTCCGTACATGGCAGCGGAGATCGGGCGCACCGGCAACACGGTGTTTGTCGCGATGCGCGGCGGGGTAATCTGCGGCAGCGTCTCGGTCTGCACGCGCCGTGCCTTCGTGCCGGGTGTCTACGGGATGTTCTGGGACGCGCTCGGTTTCTGGGGGATGGTGCGAGCGGTGTGCGTGCTCGGTTTTCTCTCCGATCCCGCACCTGCGCCCGGCGAAGCATATGTGGAAGTGTTAGCGGTCGCCCCTGAATGGCAGCGGCACGGCATCGGGCGGACATTGATGACCGCCGCCGAAGCGCACGCCCGCACACTTCACAAACGCCGCCTCACGCTCTATGTCACCGCGAACAATGCCGGGGCGCAATCGCTCTATCTCGCGCAGGGGCTTGCCGTCACACGGCGCACACGCAGTATCGCAACTTGGCTGTTGTTTCGCACCAGTGGTTTCTGGCGCATGGAAAAACCGCTGATATAACAGTGTGCCGCCGCGCGTGGGGGATTGCCCGGTGAGGATCAGCGCACTTTGCGGATCGTGTCGAGGTTTTTGGTCTGGGTGCCGAGGGCGATGCGGCGGAACGTCCACATCAGCACGAACGGCACGAGCAGCGTGAGCGCGAATGCCCCGACCATCTGCCCGATGAAGATCAGCACCTGCACAATCGCGTCCATCGTCTCGGTATCCTCTCCGTTGCGTACATCTACGTCTCTGCAAGTATACCCGGTTTCTGCCGGGATGCACGGCAAAATGTCCGGCGATCTCGCCGGGGACGTTGACACCCCGCCCGCCGTTTGTATACTGACCTGCACCGGTGCTGCGATCCTTCCGGTTTGATCCATACATCATACGGGAAGTAGGAGAAGCGATGCGTCTACGCGTGGCAGAAATGACAGCAGTGCGCCGGTTGGCGGCACTGGTTTTGTTCGTTCTCGGTTTCACACTGCTCCTGAGTGCGTGCGGACGCATCCCCGAATCCGAGTCTGCAAAAAGCCTCAGCCCCACTGCCACACCCATTCCGGCGGCGGGGAGCGCACAAACGACGGGCGGCACCAGCGCGATGAGCGGCGGCGGCAGTTGCTTCAAGCCTGCCGAAATGCCCGCCGGAAACCCCACCTCCGGTCAGACCGTCTATATCTCCGGCTGCCAGAATTGCCACGGCGCAGGCGGCACGGCGACCGACCCGAAGCAAGTCTCGCTGGCGACGTGCAAGGGATTGCTGGCAACGAAATCGCTCGATACCGCCGAGAAATTCACCGCAGCATTCAACAATAACGCCATCCATGCGGACATCAAAGACAATCCCTCATTTGTCACCCCGCAACGTCTTATCAATATGTACGCCTATCTCGTCGGGCAGATCAGCGGATAGTAATGCGCCGGTGCGGTGGCGCGGTATGAAGGGAATAGTATTTCCATGCAACGGCGACCAAACCGCACCCGTACCCCCCGGCAGACCCTTCTCCACGATGAGACCGCCAGTCCTGCGGTGACGCTTCCGGTCGTCCTTGTGGCGGAGGCGGCACTCCTGCCGCGCACCTCCGCGCCTATCTCGCTTGCCGATCCCCGCGCCGAGGCTGCCGTCCATCGCGCCCGTGACCGCGATAACCGCGTGCTGATCCTCGTCGAGCATGTCGGGACCGAAGATGCCCACGCATGGATTGATCGCTACGTCGAGCGTGACGACGACGATGCTCGCGATACCGATGCTGACAACAATGACAACAATGATGGCAACGACCGCGCCGCCGCGCCGGTTTCCCCCGACAACGCCATCCGTGCGACGGTGGGGATCGTTGCGGAACTGGTCCAACCGATCCGGCGCGGCGGGGAACCGCACTATGTTGTGCAGGGGCTGCATCGCGGGGTTGTGGAAAGCATCGTACGCGAATCGCCGTATATCCTCGCGTGGGTGCGCGAATATCCTGATATTCCTGCCGTGACGCCCGAAGCAGAGGCGACCGTCAGCGCGGTACTCGATTTGGTCGAGCGATACGTGGCGATGCTGCCGAATATGCCCGATGAAGTCGTCGAGATCGTGCGCGGCATCACCGACCCCGGTCATCTCGCGGACCTCATCGCCTCGTCGCCCGATTTCACGGCGGCACAGCGGCAGGAGATCGTCGCGCTCATTGACCCTATCGCCCGGTTGAGCCGCGTTCACGCGATGCTTGCCGACAAACTCCATGTGCTCGATCTCCGCGCCAAGATCGAGGGCGAAGCGCAGGCGACGCTCGATCAAGGGCAGCGGGAATATTACCTGCGCGAACAATTACGGGCGATCCGCCGCGAACTGGGCGAGGGCGGCGAGGACGGTTCGCCCGACAGCCTACGCGAGAAAATCATGGCAACGCCGATGCCCGACGAGGTGCGCGTCAAGGCATTGCAGCAGATGGAACGGATGGAGGCGCAGCACCCGCAGTCGCCGGAAGTCGGGCTGCTCCAAACGTATATCGAGTGGCTTTTGGCGATGCCGTGGGAGGCGGAGACAGAGGACAACACCGGGCTTACCCACGCCGCCGCCGTGCTCGATGCCGACCACTACGGGCTGGAGAAGGTCAAAGAGCGGGTGCTGGAGTTCATCGCCGTGCGTGCGCTGGCGGGGGACAAGCAGCGCACGCCGATTCTCTGTTTCGTCGGGCCGCCCGGTGTCGGCAAAACGAGCCTCGGCAAGAGCATTGCCCGCGCACTGGGGCGCAAATATATCCGCATGTCGCTCGGCGGCGTGCGCGACGAGGCGGAAATTCGCGGGCATCGCCGCACCTATGTCGGCGCGATGCCCGGTCGGATCGTCAAGGCATTGCGTGACGCGGGCAGCCGCAACCCGGTCTTGGTGCTGGACGAGATTGATAAAGTTGGCACGGACATCATCCGGGGTGATCCCGCCTCCGCCCTCTTGGAAGTGCTCGACCCCGAACAGAACAACGCCTTCGCCGATCATTATCTGGAAGTGCCGCTTGATCTTTCCCGCGTGCTGTTTATCACCACGGCGAACCTGCTCGATCCCATCCCGCCCGCGCTGCGCGACCGCATGGAGGTGCTGAACCTCTCCGGCTACACAGAAGAGGAGAAGGTGCAGATCGCCGAGCGCTTCCTGGTGCCGAAGCAGTGGCTGTCGCACGGCTTGCGCACCGGCGAGATCACCCTGACCGAAGATGCCGTTCGCGTGATCATCCGCGAGTACACCCGAGAGGCGGGCGTC
>JBBRMX010000197.1:0-6926 GCA_038230615.1 Thermomicrobiales bacterium
ATCGCCTCCACCTGGTCGCGGCGGGGAGCGCGGACGTAGTACCAGACTTCGGCATCGTCCGGCACGACATTCGGTGCGCCGCCGCCGTTGGTAATCACATAATGGATGCGGGCGGCATCAATGATGTGTTCGCGCAGGAAGTTCGATCCGACATTCATCAGTTCGACGGCATCGAGGGCGGAGCGTCCTTGCTCCGGTGCCATCGCGGCGTGCGCGGTGCGCCCCCGGAAGCGGAACCGGAGGTTGTCAATGGCGAGGCTGCTGCCCATGCCGACGCTGTTGTGATAGCCGGGGTGCCATGTCAGGGCGGCATCGAGATCATCGAAGACCCCTGCCCGCGCCATGAAGACCTTGCCCGTGATGGTCTCTTCGGCGGGGCAGCCGTAGTAGCGCACGGTGCCTGCCTGATTGGTCTGCACAAGCCACGCCTTGAGCGCCATCGTCGCGGCGAGGGCGGCGGTGCCGAGCAGATTATGCCCGCAGCCATGCCCCGGCCCCTCCGCAACGAGCGGGTCTCGCGCCGCCTGTGATTTCTGCGAGAGACCGGGCAGGGCATCGTACTCGCCCAGAAAACCGATAATCGGGGAGCCGACGCCCCACTCAGCAACGAACGCCGTCGGCATCCCGCCGATGTCTCGCGTGATTGCAAACCCATCGCGCTCCAGCACATCGGCTTGGAGGGCGCAGGCAGCGGCTTCGCGCAGCCCGACTTCCGGTTGCGCCCAGATCGTGTCAGCGATGGCGATGAATCGCTCCTGCCGTTCTTCGAGCCAGTCGGTCAATTGTGCGTCCGGTGCATCGGTTGTGGTCATCGTGGCCTCCGTCGGGGGATTGGAGAAGTATTGCCCGTGTGCATGAAAAAACGGTGTACGTATCGCGCCCTGCATGTCAGCTCGTTAGACCGTTAGCCCGCCAGACGGTCTGCCGATTGCGCCGCGTAAGACGGCGCGGCGGCATGCGTGGGACGCGCCATCGCTTCGGTAACAATCGTGTGCATCGCATCATCCGTCAATTTTCGGGGCGGGTATACTCCATGTTCCGCCGGATCGTCCGCCCACAGATAGTATCCTTCGTCGTCGGCGAAGAACAGGAAAAGGCAGACCGGAATCGTCGGCGTGTGAATCGTCGCCTTCCGCGCCCGCTCTCGCACATTTTTGACGCTTTTGGCAACCAGTTGCGGGCTGAGGTGCTGTGAGAATGCCCGCACTTCCACCGCGAAGAGCGGGGTCGCGTGCTTCTCGGCGCGAACGGAGACGAGGAACGCGGGATCGCCAGACGGCGGTTGCTGCACGACAAATTCTGGGTCGCGGGTGAGAACGAGGTAGGCGAGATGTTTCGCCCGCGTTTCACGGATATGATCTTTGTCTATCACGTCTCTACCGCCTTTGCGTCAAACGAACTGCGAGTATGCTGCGAGTGTACCGCGTGATCGCCAGAATGCGAGTATTTCCGCTTGGAGCAGCGGCAACATTCCGGCATCGAGCGGATAACGCGCGGGCAGGCTTGACAATGCCGCGCGGTTTTCTGTCGAGAGCAGGAAAACTTGCCCCTTGGTGTCATCTACACCCGCGATATATGTCGGCACACCGTACGATTGCAGCAACCGGAGATCCCGCCCGCTCACGCGCACCTGCAAGCGTCCGTGCGGATCGAAGCCGGTAGTGGTTGTTTTCACTTGCACGAAAAAGAAATGTGGAGTCGCTTCATCATTCACGACCACATTCACCAAGTAGTCGGCGGCGGGGAAATTGCCGCCGAGAAACGTGGCGAGAAAGAGGTACTCTCCCCGGATCGGCTGCATGATCTTCGTGAGAAAGAAGGCTTCCCCGCGACTACCGATGACGGTGGTGCTGTATCGTCGTCCCGGCACATGACCACCTTCTGTCTATCGGCACGCACGCCCCGCGAACAGGAAAGAACGGAGTATATCATCCTTCCTGCTCACGGCGAATGTGGGGGGGCTTGTTATGCCCCAGTGGTCTCGATCATGTCCAAGAGGCCTTGCATGTAGCCGATGGCGTGGGCGCGGCCGCGATGGTTCCATGTGCTATCGTCGAGCATGTGCGGCACATGGTCGTCGAGCAGGAAGCCCGTGAAGCCGTTCTTCTTGAGCAGCAGCATCGTCTCGGCGGCGTTGTAGTTGCCCTCGCCGATGAAGCACTCCGCGAAGTGCGGCACGCTGCCCTTGACATCGCGGAAGTGGATATACGAGATTTTTCCCTTCGGGGCGAAGAACTCGATCATCTCGCGCACATTTTGCTTGCCGCCTACCATCTCGGAGCAGCAACCGAGGCAGAGATCCAACGCCCACGCGGGGCTGCTGCCGACCATCTCGTATGCCTTCTTGAAGCCGTTTACATTCTTGAAGAGCCGTGCGACGCCGCCGAGTTCGTCTACCGGCGGGTCATCGGGGTGCAGGGCAAGCACGACGCCCGCTTCCTCCGCGACGGGTAGCACCGCGTGCATGAAATAGGCGTAGTTCTCCCACATTTGCGCCTCGCTGACGGGGTGCGCCGTGGTCTCTGCGAGATGCTCGAAAAACCGCTCATCGGCGATATTCGGCGCAAAGGCGCGTTGTGCATCGGGGGGGGCAGCAGCGACGGTCGCCATATCGAAGACGCGCACGCGGCTCCCGCCCCGCCCGCTGGTGTCGTGGCTGGTACTCCACACACTATTGGGCATGAAATGGTAGCCAAGCACGGGGATTCCCGCCGCGCCCATATTGCGAATCGTCGTCTGATAGGAGGCGATCTCCTCATCGCGTCCCGGCAAGCCGAGCATTGCCTTGAGATAGAACTGGATCGGCACATTCTCGATTGCCTCGAAGACCAGCCCGTATTCCTCCGCTTTGCGGCGCAACCCGACGAGTTGCTCCACGGTGAGATGCGTCTGCCCCGGCATCGCGGAGCCGAGCGAGTTCATCTGCACACTGCCGACGCCAAGTTGCACCGCAAACTGCAACTTGTCATCGGTCATTTCGCTGAATTGCCCGACCGCTACGCGCATTTTCTTTGCCTCTGCCACGGTTCCCCTCCTCTATATTCACGGCTGCCCGCCCGCCTGCGAAGCCGCCATTTGCCCACGATATGGAAATGCTCTTACCTCACCGCGTTACCCCGCTGCGTTACTGACGAGTTCCGCCGCCCATTCGTCGCGCTCGGTGCGCGTGTACTGTTCGAGCAGCGATAATGTGTGCTGCTCCGATGCACCGATGTCCGCTGCGACTGCATCGAGCAAGGCGGGAATGTCACGATGCAGCAGCGCATCGCGTATCCGCAGATGGTCGGGATGCGCGGCGATAGCACGGCGGTGTCGTGCTTCGTCGTCGGACGGGTAGATGCGCCCCGCCTCCATCCGCACAAGGACGGGCAGATGCATCCGCAGCAACTCCGGGTTATCCGCCAGCATGACGATCTGCGTGTGCAGGGCGCGGTTATTCGCCGCTCCCGCGCCCTGATCGAACTGCGTGCTGTCCGCCGCGAGCAACCGGGCATCGTCCGCAAGCAGCGTTGTCACCACACCGGCGGCGCGGTCGAGAGCGGCAGGGGTGGCATGGCGCACCGCCCACGTCTCGATCATCAACCGCGCCTCGATCAGCGCGTGCAGCGTGGTGGGGGTCAGTTCGGCAACATAGGTTCCCTTGCGGCTCTGCAACACAACCAGCCCTTCTGTCACGAGGCGGTTGATCGCGTCTTTCACGGGGGTGCGGCTCACGCCAAGATCGGCGGCGAGTTGGTGGACATCCAGTTTCGCGCCGGGAAGATAGGCGTGATGCAGAATGCGCCCCTGCAACCAGCGATAGACTTTTGTCGTCAGGTCGGTATGCTCGATCATCTGCCCCCGCGTTCATGTCCCGGTACCATGCATGTGCGTTGCGTGTGTCGTTGATTGACAGGTAACATTTCACATGTTACGCTCCCGTTGTCAAGGCGTCAAAATGTACAGCCGCACGGGACACGAGACGGGCAGATGCACGAAACGTCGCCCGACTGTCCGCGACAATGCAGCGGTGCAACAGTGCAACAGGGGGCGTGCCTGCGTGGAGCAACGGCGGTTCGGGGCGACAGACCTCATCGTATCGGCAGTGGGGTTCGGGACGTGGCCGATTGGCAACACCGGCAACTACGGCAGGAGCGATGACGACGAGGCGATGAATGCCGTCCGCGCCGCGCTCGATGCCGGCGTGACCTGCTTCGACACCGCCGCAAACTACGGCGGCGGGCATTCGGAAGAATTGCTCGGCACTGCACTGGGCGCACGCCGCCGTGACATCGTGCTGGTGACGAAGGGCGGTATCGTCTTCGATCCCGCAGGCAAGACGATCCGGCGCGATAGCGGGCGCGAACACCTCACATGGTGCATCGAGAGCAGCCTCGCGCGGCTCGGCACCGAGTACCTCGATCTCTTTCTGATCCACTGGCCCGACACCGGCACGCCGATGGCGGAAGCGATGGAGACGATGGCGGGGTTTGTCCGGGCGGGCAAGACGCGCTACATTGGGGTCTCCAATTTCAATGCGGCGCAGGTGCAGGAATGCCTCGATGCATTGCCGGACGATGTGCCGCTGGTAACGGAGCAGGTGGGCTACAACCTCTTTGATCGCCGCTGGGAGCGCGAAGTCTTCCCGCTCTGTGGGCGCAACAATGTCGGCATCATGGCGTATGGCCCGCTGGCACACGGCTTGCTGGCAGGAGCATACACGAAAGATTCGACCTTCGAGGCGGCGGACTGGCGGGCGAGTGGCAATGTCTTCGGGCAGCCCTTGCTGGCACCGGGCAACTTCGGGCGCAATCTCGCGGTGGTAGACGCGCTCACGGCGATGGCGACGCGCCACGGCACGACCCTGCCGCAACTCGCGCTGGCGTGGGTGCTGGCGAACCGGGCGGTGACGGTGGCACTCGTCGGGGCGCGGACGCCCGCCGAGTTAGAAGCCGCCATTGCCACCACCAATACTGTGCTCTCGCCGGAGATGATCGCAGAGTTAGATACGATCATGGAGGGCGCGGCGGGACAAACAACGGCGGTACCGGGGTAAAGGAAGCGATGTTCAGTTTTCACGGAAGGAATACCACAATGGCACATCTTTCTCGGCGGCACTTTCTTGGCGGTCTCGCGGGCAGCGCGGCGGCAGCGATCCTTGCAGCGTGCGGCGGCAGCGAGATCGCAACCACGGCAGCAACCGCAGCGACGGGTGCCGCGACGAATCCCAGTGGGGCGGCAACGACGGTTGCGGGGGCTGCAACACGAGTCGCACCGACCACCGCAGCCGTCTCGAGTAGTGCGGCAACGACGGTGAGTGGCGCGGCGACGACTGTCACGGGAGCGGCGACAACTGCTGCCCCGACGGTGAACAGCGTCGCGACGAGTGCTGCCCCTGCGGTGAGCAGCGCAGCGACGACCGTCACAGGAACCGTCAGTGCCGTTGCACCCGCCGTGGTCGCCAGCACGGGCAAGATGACCTACTGGGGCGGTCTGATCTTCTCGGACGATGCGAACGCGCTGCAAGTCCAGATGATTAAAGACTGGGGCAAGCAGAACAAGATTGACATTGATGTCGTGATGATCAACCAGAACGAAACGAACATGAAGGTCGCGGCGGCGATTGAATCGAACACCTTGCCGGACGCCTTCGACCTCGGTATTGATCTGCTGCTCCTTCAGTCGAGCAAGCTCGTACCGCTCGACGATCTGTACAAGAAGATCGGCACGGCGGGCGGTGGCTGGTTGAAGTCCGTGGATGTAGCGACCGACCCGCAGAAGTTCGGCGGCACGCGCAACGCGATCCCGTGCGGCACGAGCGGCAATGTGCTGTTCCGGCGCACCGATGTGCTCAAGAAGGCGGGCATTGATGCCGCCCCGAAGACATGGGAAGAGGTCGGCGCGGCAGCCGAGAAGACGACGAAATCCCCGCTGTATGGTATGGGGTTCGCGCTGTCCAATGTCGGGGACGGCAATACGCAGGTGCAGGTACTGCAGTCTTGGGGCGGGCGTATCGCGGACGATGCGGGTAAGGTCGTGACGCTCAAGTCGCCGGAGACGAAAGCATATTTGCAGTGGGTGACGGACCTCTACAAGAAGGGGTTGTTCCCACCTGGTTGTACGACATGGGACGGCGCGGGCGATAACAACGCCTACCAGAGCGGGCAGGCGGTCTTCATCGCCAACACGGGCAGCGTCTCGGTATGGATGCGGGCAAACGACAAAGATTTGCTTGCAAATACCGCGTACTCCGCCCTCCCGCGTGGCCCGAAGATGCAGGTATCGCCGGGAACGCCCGTCTTCCGGACGGTGGCGAAGACGAGCAAGAATCAGGACGCCGCGAAAGCATTGATCGAGTATCTCGCCACCCCCGCGTACACCAGCAAATACTATCCGCTGGCGATTTACGGACCGGTGTTGCAGAACGAGACGACCCAGGACATCTTCAAGAGCGACCCCGTGCATCAGGGGCTTGCAGACCTCGCGGTAAACGGCACCGCACCGGGCTTCCCGGACACGAACAACACGGCGTACGCCGACTTCAACAACAACTTCATCGTGCCGAAGATGATTCAGCGCGTCGTGATTGACAAGTACGATCTCGACAAGGCAATTGACGAAGCACAAAAGGCGGGCGAGGCGATCTACGCCAAGTACAAGTAGCTAAGGGGAAGTAACCAGTAACACGTAGCAAGTAACAAGTTCCCGATGCATCGATCTCCAATGCACATCGATGTGTCGGGAACAAGAATCTTGTTACTTGCTACGTGTTACTGGTTACTCACGTCGAAAGTTGGGGGTATGGCAACGAATAACACCGTCCTCACGCCACAACCCGCGCTCCTTCCGGCGGGGCGGCGAGGATTTTTCACGAACGCGCGGCGGCAGGCATTGTGGGGCTACTTGCTGGTGCTGCCGGTGGGTGTGGTGCTGCTTGGTCTGATCGC
>JBBRMX010000198.1:0-6892 GCA_038230615.1 Thermomicrobiales bacterium
CTGCTGCGGTCAGCGGTGCGGGGGCACTGGGCGGCAACCCGGCAATTTCGCTGCCTGTTGCGGTCGTGGCGGTTGTGGCGTCAGTGTGCCATGTCCGCCCGCCGAGCATCAGCCACAACACCGCGCCCCCCGCGAACAGCAACAGGTAATATGGCACGACGAGCAAGACATACCAGCGTATCCATGTGAACCCGCCGAGCAGCGCGGAGGTGGCAACCGCCGTGATTCCGCCTGTCAGCAGGGCGTTCGATGCGAGGGTGTTCAGCACCCCTAACGCCTGCATCGTGGCGCGGCTGGCGCGGGTTCCCGGCGGCTGCCCCATTGCTCGCAAGGTGGCATCGTAGGCGGGGACGAGCAGCGCATTGCGCGTGATCGCGGAGGGGATGAGCAATGCCAGCGGCGGGAACCCCGCAAGCATCTGCCAGTAAAGCCGCCCGACGCTGCCACGCGACCCCCGAAGGAGGAGACGCGCCGCCCGTGCCGCCAGCCCCGTCCGCTCCACTGCCAACCCTAATGTGAATGCCCCCAAGAGGAAAAAGACGGTGGGCGAAGCGAAACCGGAGAAGACCGACGCAGGCGCGACCCCGCCCGTCGCGCCGAGCATCGCCAAGACCGCAATCGCTGTCACGCCGAGCGGCACGACCTCCGTCACCCACAAGAGCGCACCCGCACACACCACCCCAAGGACTGCCTGCCCGCGGTCGTTTAGCCCCGGCAGCGATGGGAAGAGTGTTGCCGACGCCGCAAGCACAATCGCCGCCCCGCACACACCTACTGCCCGCCGCGTCCGGGGAGTGGTGTTCGCGTCAGCGTCGGCGCGTGAAGGAGGGGCAATGGGTTTGGTCTCGGTTGCAGGTTCGGTCGCGTTCGCGGGCAACACACAGTACCTTTCCCCAAAGTGTATAACGGTGACCACGATAGCATACTTGCACGTATCATTCACGCGGCATCGCACGTATCCACATCGTCCCCTGAGTTGTCCACACCGATTTTTGCCAATTTTCGGCAGACCGCTTTACGATACGCCCCCGATCTGTTAGTATCTTGCACAGTTTCCTGCACCAACAGATGGTTTCCTATCCATAGACGCGGGTGTTTCCCCCCGTTGACAATGCCGTCTGTGTGGCGTAGATAGTGATCTCTTGTGCGCTTGTCGTGTCGCAGGGTATTGGGGAGAAGGGAACACTCATGACGCGGTACATCGTCCGCCGGGTGCTGTTGCTCGTGCCAACACTGCTTGCGGTCTACACAATTTCGTTCGTGCTCATCCACGCGATGCCCGGTGGCCCGTTCGATACGGGCGACAAGCCGCTTTCGGCGGAAGCCCTCGCACGACTCAATGCGGCGTACGGGCTGGATAAACCGCTGTGGCAACAGTATTTGTCGTACCTCTGGAATGTACTGCACGGCGATTTCGGGCCGTCGCTCGTCCAGCAGGGGCGGTCGGTCTCGGATATTTTCAAGGATTTCTTTCCCGTTTCGTTGCAGTTGGGGTTGCTCGCCTTCCTGTTCGCGGTCGTGATGGGGTTGGCAGCAGGGGTGTTCAGCGCGATTCGCCAGAACACGCCGGTAGATTACTTCTGCACCTTCGGGGCGATTATCGGCATCTCCGCGCCGTCATACGTGGTAGCGTCGTTGCTTATCCTGCTCTTTGCGAACACCTTTCACCTGTTGCCTACTGGTGGGTGGAACGGGCTGTTCGATAAGGCTGCGCTGATTCCCGCCTTCGCTTTGGCACTCGGCCCCGCCGCGATTCTGGCACGCTACACGCGCAGCAGTCTGCTCGATGTATTGCGGCAGGATTACGTCCGCACCGCCCGTGCGAAGGGGTTGGACGAGCGCAGCGCGATTGTGCGCCACGCACTGCGGAACGCAATGATCCCGGTCGCTACCGTGATGGGGCTGTCGTTTGCGAATGTCATTACGGGATCGTTCTTTATCGAGACGACCTGCAATGTCCCCGGTCTCGGACGGTACTTCGTCAAGAGTGTGAACGGGCGCGATTATTCGGTGATGTTCGGCACCGTGCTGCTCTTTGCCGCGATCATTGCGGTGATGAATCTCATCGTGGATTTGCTGTACGGGGTGCTCGATCCCCGCATCGCGTACGAATAAAAACGGGAGCAGACCCCTGATGGCAACGAATACGACTGTCACCGCCCAGACCGACGCGGCAGCCCGCGACCGCATTTCGCCGATTGCGGCTGCCCAGAAAAGCAGTTCGCTCACCCGCGATGCGTGGCGGCGGTTTACGCGCAACAAAGCCGCCCTCGCGGGGTTGTTCTTCATCGCGTTCGTCTTCTTCCTTGCTGCTGCTGCCGATGTGATTGCGCCGTACAACTTCGCGCGGCAAGATTTGAATGCGGTCAACCGCCCGCCGGGAACCGCAGGGTATCTGCTTGGTACCGACCAACTAGGGCGCGATGTGCTCAGCCGTATCATCTATGGCACGCGCATCTCGATGATGGTCGGGCTGGTCATCCCGCTCATGATTATTGCGATTGGGGTGCCAGTCGGGTTGATTGCGGGCTACTTCGGCAAAGGCATTGACACCTTTCTGATGCGGCTGGTGGACGTGCTCTACGCCATCCCGAACTTGCTCTTTGTCGTCCTCCTGATGACCTACCTGCGAGCAAAGTTCCCCACGATTACCAGCGGCTGGATGCTCCCCGTCAAAAACTTCGACAAAGCAACGGGCGGGATGGTCGGGGTCTTTATCGGTCTCGGTATCCTGTCGTGGCTGACCACATCGCGCCTTGTACGCGGGCAAGTACTCTCGCTCAAGCAGAAAGAGTTCGTCGAGGCGGCACGTGCGTTGGGCGCGAAAAACTCGCGCATCATCTCGCGGCATCTCTTGCCGAACACGCTTGCGGTTGTGATCGTCGCTGCGACGCTCGGCATCCCCTCCGCCATTTTGGGTGAAGCGGGGATTTCGTTCATCGGTATCGGCGTGAACCCGCCCACGCCCTCGTGGGGGTTGATGATCTCCGAGGGGGTGCAGTATCTGCGGGCATATCCGTACATGCTCATCAGCCCCGCAATTATGTTGTCGTTGACGGTGCTATCGTTCAATTTCATCGGGGATGGGCTACGGGACGCATTCGACCCGTGGATGAAAAAATAGTCTCTCACGATCCTGCGGATGGGCGCGGGCAGTGCAGACAAGGGGGAGAGAAGAGATGACACTAACCACCACCGGGACCCCGCGCACTTATCGCCGCCGCACCCTGCTTGCCCTCTCCGCGACTGGAGCAGCGGCGGCCGTACTGGCGGCGTGCGGTGAGACCATCGCACCGACGACTACGCCCGCCCCGACCGTCGCCGCCACTGCGATCAAAACGGCAGGTCCCGCGACTGCGGTGCCCGCCTCGCTCGGCGCGACCACCGCCCCGCCCGCCGCGACTGCCGGGACGATGGCGACCGCTCCCGCCGCAATGACGACGGCTGCACCGGCAGCGATGGCGACAACCGCCGCGAGTGGTTCCACCGTTGCCGGTGCAGCCGCGACGAAGCCCGCGAACCTCGCGGATAAGCAAGTCTTCCGCTGGGCGTACCTCGAACCGACCTCGTACGATCCTGCCGTGCCACAGGACCCGCACACCCTCACACAAATCTACGAGGGTCTTATCACCCTCAACCAGAAGGACGGCTCGTTCGACGCGGCGATGGCGGAATCGTACTCCTCGAATGCGGACGCAACACTGTGGACGTTCAAGATGCGCCCCAACATGAAGTGGTCCGACGGCACGCCGATCACTGCGAAAGACTTCGAGTACTCATGGAAGCGCATCCCCGATCCCAAGACGATGTCCATCTACACCCCCTCGATCTTGCCGATCAAGAACGGCGCGGAGACGGCGGCGGGCAAACTCCCCCCCGATATGCTCGGTGTGAAGGCGACCGACGACCGCACGCTTGAAGTGCAGATGAGCGCACCGACGCCCTTCTTTCCGCTCTTAGCATCTACATGGTCGTTCTTGCCTGTGCCGCGCCATGTCGTGGAGAAGTCCGATAAGTGGTTCGAGCCGCCGCAGTCGGTCTCGAACGGCCCGTACATCCTCAAGGAGTGGAAGCACGACCAGCGCATGGTGTTCGAGGCCAACCCGAACTACTGGGGGGCGAAACCGGTTGTGCAGCGCGTCGAGATGACAATCTACGATGATCCGGTGGCGAAGTCTCTCGCGGCATACGAGGCGGGCGAGATTGACAGCGCGTCTGTGCCGCAATCGGAGTACGACCGTGTGCGGAACGATCCGAAATTGTCGAAAGACCTCAAGGGCTACGCAGGCAGCAGTACGCAGATGCTCCACCTCGATTGCACCAATAAGCCGACCGACGACGTACGCGTGCGGCAGGCATTGCACCTCGGCTTCGACCGCAAGACCTTGATTGACAAGGTGCTGAAGGGGTACTATCTCGATGCCCCCACGATCGTGACGCCCGACATCGCGGGCTATAACGAAGCCGCCGCGCTCACGGGCGGTATCGAGAAGGCGAAGCAATTGCTGGCAGACGCAGGCTTCGCGGGGGGCGCGGGCTTCCCCACCAACTTCACCATCGTCTACAGCACGAGTGCCATCACCAAGCTCGTTGCGGAGTTCATGCAGGAGCAGTGGAAGCAGAATCTCGGTATTCAGGCGCAGGTGCAGGTGCTCGAAGCCAAGGCATATGTCCAGTGGCGCAGTGAGCGCAAGACCACGCCGTTCAACGGACATCTCGGTGTCTGGGGGTCAGACTACGGCGACCCCTTCAACTGGCACAACTTCCTCTTCACCTCCAGTGCCGATTTCTACAAGACGCACTGGAAAAACGACGAGTACGATGGCATTGTCGAAAAGGCGAAGGGCATGATTGACATTGACGCCCGCACCAAGGAATACCAGAAAGCGGAAGTGATCCTCGTGCGCGAATCGGCGCATATCCCGATCTACCACGGGCAGAGTTTCTACGTGGCGAAGCCCAACGTGCAGGGCATCTATCACCGCCCGATTCTCGGTACGATCCCGTGGTACAAGTACATCTCCATCACGAAGTAACGCAACGGGGGAGTCGTTCGGCGGATGACGGGCGGCTCCCTCTGCTTTGTGCGATACTACAATGCTTACTGGTTGGTTTTTGAGTTCCGGTGCTACGCATGTGCGTAGACACAGTTATCAGGGAGGGTACCGACGTGGCTGACGGGACGACTTGGACCAAACGCGCATACTCGCGGCGCAATGTGCTCGCCGTTGGTGCGGCGGGCGCAGCAGCGGCGGCACTCGCCGCATGTGGTAGCACCGACGCACCGACCAGTACCCCCGCAGCGGCAGCAACCGCAACGAAGCCCGCCGGCCCCGCCGCCACTGCTACTGCTGTGCCGCAGTCGCTCGGTGCTGCTGCGACAACGGCACCGGCTGCCACCAGTGCTCCCGCTGCCGGTTCCGCGGTGGCTGCTTCCGCCGCGCCTGCTGCCGCCAGTGGCGCACCGACTGCCGTGCCGAAGCCCGCCAACCTCGCGGACAAGCAAGTCTTCCGCTGGGCAGACAGCATCCCGCCGGACGGTATTGACCCCGGCATTATCACGAGCCCCTCTGTGTCGGCTCAGTTGTGGGAAGGGTTGATCAACATTAACCAGATCAACAACCAGTTCGAGGCAGCGATGGCGGAGTCCTACTCCTCCAATGCCGATGCGACGATCTGGACATTCAAGATGCGTCCCGGCATGAAGTGGTCCGACGGCACGCCGCTGACCGCGAAAGACTTCGAATATTCCTACAAGCGCGTCATGGACCCCGCGACGAAGTCCAAGTACACCTCCGCCTTGTACAGCATCAAGAACGGTAAGGAAGTCGAGACCGGTAAAGTTACGCCGGACCAACTCGGTGTGAAGGCGACCGATGACAGCACGTTCGTCGTCACGCTCGGTGAGGCGACCCCGTTCTTCCCGCTCATCGCCGCAACATGGACGTGCGTGCCGGTGCCGAAGCACATCATTGACAAACTTGGCGACAAATGGACGCTCGGCCCGAATGTCGTCGGCAACGGGCCGTATGTGCTGAAGGAGTGGAAGCAAGATCAGTCCATGTCCTTCACGCGCAACCCGAACTACTTCGGGTCGCAGCCTGTCGTCACCGATGTGCAACTGACGCTCTACGAAGATGTGCTCGCGAAGGGCGTGTCGTCGTACGAGAACAACGAGATTGACCAAGCGCAAGTCGCGTCAGGCGATTATGACCGCGTGAAGTCAGACGCGAAATTGTCGAAGGAGCTGAAGGGTTTCCCCGGCTCCTCCACGTACTTCCTCGTGCTGGACTGCACGAATAAGCCGACCGACGATGTGCGCGTGCGGCAGGCATTGTCGCAGGGCTTCGACCGCGACGCGCTTATCAAGGTTGTGCTGAAGAACTACTACACGAATGCCCCGACGATGTTGCCGCCGGACATTCCGGGCTACAACGAAAAAGCAGCCCTCACCGGTGGTGTCGAGGCGGCGAAGAAGTTGATGGCAGACGCGGGCTTCCCGAACGGGGCAGGCTTCCCTGCGGATTTCACCATCTTGTACAGCACCGGCGCCGCGTCGACTTTGAAGCCGGTGTACGAATTCCTGCAGGCGCAGTGGAAGCAGAACCTCGGGATCAATGTGCAGTTGCAGGCCCTCGATTCCAAGGCGTTCTCCGCGAACCGTGCGGATCGCGTCAAGGGGTTGAAGTTCAACGGCGCACACGGTAACTGGGGATCCGACTACGGCGACCCGTCCAACTGGCACAACCAGTTGTTCGCCTCCAACGCAGGCTACTATGGCTCCCACTGGAAGAACGACGAGTTCGACGCGATGGTTGCCAAGGCAAAGCCCTTGCCGGATAAGGACGCCCGCACCAAGATGTATCAGGATGCCGAAGCCCTGTTCGTCAAG
>JBBRMX010000199.1:0-6864 GCA_038230615.1 Thermomicrobiales bacterium
GCGCGATGTACTCGTCCGCATTGGGGAGACCTACCCGCCGGTAGTCGGCATTATCGCACGGCAAGGGCGGCGCGACTTCTTCATCAAATCCGCAGACCTCGCCGCCATCACCGCCGATGGCGTCACCCTCGCCACCCAGAAAATCAATCTTGCCCCCTTTCAGCGGCGCGACAGCGAAATCCTGCTCAACCGCGATGTGCTCGACCGCCAGTTGATTGATGTCAACGGCAAGCGCGTCGTGCGCGTCAATGACCTGCAAATCGTCGCGGTGGAGGGCGAGTACCGCGTCATCGGCGTGGATACCGGGGCGCAAGCACTGATTTCGCGCCTCATCGGGGTGCGGCAGAACAGTGCGCGGCAACCGCTCGGCGATCTGATTGACTGGGCGGATATCGAATACCTCGCTGCGAATGCGCCCGTGCGTCTCAAGGTCTCGCACGACCGCCTCGCCAAACTGCATCCCGCCGAAATTGCCAACATCATCGAGGACCTCTCGTACCACGAGGGGAGCGAAATTGTCGCCTCGCTCGATGACGAGACCGCCGCCGATACGCTGGAAGAACTCGATGACGAGTGGCAGGCGGACATCATCGAAAACCTCGATAGCGAACGGGCGGCGGACATCCTCGAAGAGATGGCACCCGATGATGCCGCCGATGTGCTGGCAGACCTCCCGCAGGAGAAGCAAGACGAACTCCTCGCGCTCATGGAGCCGGAAGAATCCGACGATGTGCGCGAACTGCTGGAATACAACGAAGATACCGCCGGTGGCGCGATGACGAACGACTACATTTCGGTGCCGGTCGGGTGGACTGTCGGCGCGGCACTGGCGCACCTGCGGGCGATGGACGAGCAGCCGGACATGGTCTACTACTTCTATGTGGTAGAGCAGGGCGAACTCGCCGGAGACGACACGGGCGACCCGCCGGAGTACCTGCAAGGCGTCGTAACGCTGCGTGAACTCGTGATGGCAGACCCCGATGCGCTGCTTGCGGTGCTGATGGAGCGCGAAGTTGTTACGGCTGCCCCGGACGACTCTGCCGCCGATGCCTCCCGCACGATGCTCGAATATGGGCTGTATGCCCTGCCGATTGTCCGCGACGATGGCGCGATGCAGGGCATTATCACCGTTGATGACGCGATGGAACGCCTCCTGCCCGGTTCGTGGCGGGAGCGGCTGAAAGTCTTTTCATAGGGCCGGGACTAAGGACTTCGCTTCGCATATCGTGGTCAGTACGGAATATCACGACAGAGTGTGCGAATCACTCAGTCCACAGTCCCTAGTCCCTAGTCCCTAGTCCCCTAGCCCTTCCTCCTAGGCGGTGAGCGATGCCAACTGATACGGACCCCTCGATCAATCGTGCCGTTGCGCCCCGGCGAGTGCCGGTCATTGTGCCGCGCCCGCTGCGGGAGGCATTGCCCGTCGCGGCGGATCGTCTGCGGCAGATTCGCCCGCGCCGCCCCGGTGTACCGCGCGGCAGGCTGTTCGGGTTTCTCGCGCTGCTCGGCCCCGGCATTGTCACCGCCTCGGCGGGCAACGATGCGGGCGGCATCGCGACCTATGCGAGCGCGGGGGCGCAGTACGGCTACGGGTTGATCTGGGCGATGCTCTTGCTCATCCCCGCCCTCGCGGTGGTACAAGAGATGTGCGCCCGCATGGGAGCGGTCACGGGCAAGGGGCTGACCGACCTGATCCGCGAGGAGTTCCCGCTGCGCTGGACGGCATTCGTGATGCTGGCGCTGCTCATCGCGAATGCGGGCATTGTAGTGTCGGAGTTCGTCGGTATTGCGGCAGCCTTCGAGTTGTTCGGCGTCTCGAAGTATCTCGCGGTGCCGGTGATGGGGGCGGTTATCTGGTTTCTGATCGCCAAGGGGTCATATCGCCGCGTGGAGCGTATCTTCCTCATCATGGCGTTGGCATTGCTCACCTACCCCGTCGCTGCCTTCCTCTCGCACCCGAACTGGCAATCGGTCGCGGCGCAGACGGTTCACCCACCGATCTCGCTCACGGGGGCATATCTGTTCGCGGTGGTGACGATCATCGGCACGACGATCAGCCCCTACATGCAGTTGTACATCCAATCCGCAGTCGCAGAGAAGGGCGTGACGCCGCGCGATTATGCCGTGACGCGAGCGGATGTCTTCGTCGGCAGCGTCTTTGCCAATGTCATCGCCATACTCATCATCGTGGCGACGGGCGCGACGATCTTCGTTGTCAACGGCGCGACAGAAATCACCTCGGCGGCGGACGCGGCGAAGGCACTTACGCCCGTCGCGGGGCAATTTGCCGGGGTGCTGTTCGGTGTCGGTCTGCTTGGGGCATCGTTGCTGGCGGCGGGCGTGCTGCCGCTGGCGACCGCATACGGTCTTGCAGAGGCGTTCGGGTTTGAGAAGGGCGTCAACAAAGGGTGGCGAGATGCACCAGTCTTCTTGGGTATCTTCACGGGGCTGATTGTGCTCGGCGTCATTGTCGCGCTTATTCCCGGCTTGCCGCTCGTGCAGGTGCTGCTCATTACGCAACTCATCAATGGGCTGACGCTGCCGTTTGTACTCGTCTCGGTGCTCAAACTCATTAATAACCGCGATGTCATGGGCGAGCATACGAACGGCGTCGGTTACAACATCGTTGCGTGGATTACGACCGTCGTTGTCAGTTTTCTTTCCCTCTCCCTACTCATCATCACCGTACTTGGATTCTTCGGTATCACCGTCGGGTAGCCGCCCCCGCGACCGGGAAGAAGGAAGCCACCTATGACCCCAGAACCTCCCACACCCCTGACTCCTCACATCGCAAATACCATTGTTGTTGGTGACGCAGTTGCGGTACTCGCGTCATTTCCCGCCGAAAGTATTGATCTGACGCTATTCAGCCCGCCCTATGATGACGTGCGCGATTATCACGGCGGGTGGGTGTTCGATGGTGTGGCACTTGGGCGTGAACTGTTCCGCGTCACGAAAGATGGTGGCGTGTGCGTCGTGGTAATCGGGGACGGCACGAAAGATTTTGCGAAATCGCTCACCTCGTTCCGTCTCGCGGTTAACTGGTGCGATGTGGGGGGATGGCGGCTCTTTGAAACCGTTATCTATCAGCGGCATGGCAACCCCGGCGCGTGGTGGACGAAGCGGTTTCGTGTGGATCATGAGTATATTTTGATCTTCTTTAAGGGGAAACGCCCGAAAACATTCCATAAAGAGCATCTGATGATACCGAGCAAACATGCGGGCAAAATCTACACTGGAACCGACCGGCTCACGAGCGGCGGGTTTAAGCAGATCATCCCGAAAGCCGTCAATGAGACAAAATGCCGGGGGACGATCTGGCAGTATGCTACGAGCAACTCGGAAGGAAACAAACTGAAATTGAAGCATCCGGCGACATTTCCCGATGCACTCGCGGACGACATCATTCGCTGTTTTTCCGAACCGGGCGATGTCGTGCTCGATCCGATGTGCGGGAGTGGCACGACCTGCGTGATGGCGAAGCAGAATCAGCGTACCTACAGTGGTATTGATGTAAGCGAAGAATACGCTGCCATAGCGATGAAACGATTGCAGGAGGAAGCCAGTGTCCGTCAACTATCTTTTGAATGATGTGACGGCGATCAAAAACGCGCTGGCTACTCTTCCTACTGAGTGGGAAGGAAAGCAATCTATTCTCGAACTGAAAGAAGCGGAATATAACTGGCGGCAAATGGAATGGTGGGGATTTTATTTTGAATACCTCTGCCGCCGTGCGCTGGCGGGAATCTGCACGATCCCGGGTGACCGAATAGGCAGAACCACCTTCGATCTCAAACGACATATCAATTGGGATGTGAAAGCGAGTGCGATCAAATCGGACAGCCATCGCGCTATCCTGAACGACAAAACTGCAATGGGAGCCAGCATCGCACACTATGGCGTGCATGGGGTGATCGTTGCACTCTGCGATGTTGAATACAACGATGTGGACCGTACCTTTCAACGATGGCACACGGAGTTGAAAGGCGGGTTGTCTCCCTATGAGCAGGAGCGCAGGCAGCGCACATCTGTCTCCCGCTATCGTAAGACGCACGTAACTCTGAAAGAAATCTTGTTCCTCTCGATTGACGCGACTACGGTGCAGCATCTTTCAACAATGCGACAGGGACGCAATGCGAATGGGATGCCACGCCCCGAAAAATACCTGCTCAATCTTGAAGCAATTGACGAATTTTTTGTGGATATATTGTCTTTCGGCACTCGGTGAAAAACACGTGTGCATTGCTGCGGCCGGGCGTGCTGCATTAGGTGTCTACCCTGCTGTACGGACACCAGTGCGCGTTTTTCCGCATCAGAATCGCGTAACAGAATAGAGGCGTCGTGCGTTACACCAACGCACGCCCCTGCACATTTTGCGTGTGCGGTGGTTGTGGTGCCGTCGAAATATGCGCCGTCTGTTTCGTTTGTTTCAGTGGTGAGTATGTGCAATAATCGTCACAATTGCGCGTACGGGAAGTATTTCGAGTACGGGAGACTGGCAGACTGACGGATGTGTCATCGCTGCGTGGCTGGTTGAAGGGGGGAAAGGGTTTATGCGGTTTATGATGCGATTGCGCGTCTTCGCGCTGCTTGGTCTGCTGTTCGGGATGCTTGCCGCAACGGGCGTGCTCATTGCGGAGCCGCAGACGGTGCGAGCGCAAGCCGACACCGTAGACCTCTCGCTGCGTGCTTTAGGGTATACCGATCAGGTCGTTACCGGGATCGCGCCGACGTTTGATGTCTTCTTTCCCGACATCGGCAGCCAGCCCGGAGACAGTAGCCTCGATTTCGTTTACAGCCACTCGAACCTGTTGCTACCCGACCTCAGCCTTGTAAGCGTGCTCGTCAATAATGTGCCGCTCTTCGGCGCGAATCTCGATGACCGCAATGTTGGTCGTACGGCGGTACGAATAGACATCCCGTCTGACCGTCTCGTGAACGGCCCGAATCGCGTCACCTTCCGGTTTAACTTGCGGATGCGCCCCGAATGCGACGGCGACGATTCGCCCGCACGCAATGCGATCATCTACGCGGATACTACAATGCGGTACGGCACCCCGACCACCGCGACCGCACCCGATCTGCGCGACTTCCCCGCACAATTTGTGACGCCCACTCGTCCCGCCGGTCTTGTGCAGCAGCCGCTCACTTCGCTGCGCGGTCAGGCGACCTTTGCGGTGCCGCTCGGTGTCGCGTTGCCACCGGACGCCAGCCCGACCGAGCGCAATGCCGCAGGTACCGCAATGTTCGCGCTTACCGCGGGACGCCCCGCATTGCCCATCGAGCCGCGCTTCGTCTCCACCCCCGATGTGCTGAATGCCGGCAAGACCGAAAATATTATCCTCGTCGGGCGGGCGGGCGCAGTGCCGCAGGAACTGCTGGCGAATACCCCCTTCCGCATTACCAACGGGCAGTGGCAGCGCGTCGGCACCGAGACCGGCGATATTGCGGTACCGAACGGCGTCGGTGTGCTCTTGATGACCACGATGCCGAATGACCCGCGCAGCCGCGTCTTCATCATTAGCGGCAACAACGATGACGGCGTTTCGAAGGCGATTACGCTGCTCAATGCCCCGAACACTGCCAACCTGCTTACCGGGCAGGCGGCGATCATTACCGATGTGCAAGCGACGCCTCCGGTGCCGACTGGCCCCGTGCGCCTTACACTGGCAGATCTCGGTATCACCGACGCCGCCGCTACCGTGACGGGTCTCGGTACACACGACATCGCCGCGAGTTTTATCGTCGCAGGGCCGCTGTTGGAGAATGCCATCTTGCAGGTGGATTTCGCCAGCGCACCGACGCTTGAGCCACGCCTCTCCACCATGACCGCGCTCATCAACGACCAGCCCTTCATCACCCAGTTGCTGGACGGCAAGAATGGCGAACGGCGGTTGCTCACGGCATCCGCGCCGCCGAACCTCTTCCGCCCCGGTCGCAACACGATCCGCTTTTCGTTCCAGATTCAGGGCCAAGCAGCGATCACCTGCCGCTCCGAGTTCAACGGGCCATACGAGTACGCCACGCTCTACGGCGGGACGAATATTCAGTTGCCCGCCCCGGTGCGCGATGTACCGTTCAGCCAGATGTCGCTCAACTTGTATCCGTATCCCTTCGCTACTGGTCCCGACCCGATGAATATCATCGTCACCGACCTGAAGGACACCGATGCCCTCTCGACCGCGTTCCGTATGGCGGTGAATGCGGGCAATGTCGCGCCGCGTGGTCTGACGACGCGGATTCTCACCGCCGCCGAAGCCTCCAACACTGCGATGCGGAACGCGAACGCCGTCGTGATTGGTCTGCCGAGCGGCAATCCGATACTCGATTCCGTCAATAGCCAATTGTTCTACATCGGCGGCGGCGGTTTGCTCCAACTCCGCAACCCGTCGGGTGGTGCCGCGATTGCTACCAGCCTCCCGCCCGCTACTGCGACGGTCGTACCGGGGAGTGCCGCGTCGCCCTCTGCCCCCGTCGCCAGCGGCACGCCCCGTCCTGCATCCGGCGTCACCGTGATCGGCACCCCCGCCGCGACCAGCAACACCGGTGCCGCGACGGTTTCGTCCGGCGTCACATCGGCGTCAACGGCGGCGGTGCAAACCCCGGTTTCGACCGTCGCGCCGTTGCCGACTGGCACCGTCAGCGCAACGCCGCGCCCGACCAGTGCTGCCATTGACGGCGACGGATCGAACGATCTGCCCGTGCAGTACTTCCAGACGCAGCCGACTGCGGTGATCGGCACGCCCATTTCTGTCACGACTACCGCCGTTCCGACCACTGCTGCAACCTCGGTCTCGGTCACTGGCAGCAATGCCACCGCGACGGTTGCCCCCGGTTCGCTCGCTTCGTTTGCGGGCGGCGGCA
>JBBRMX010000200.1:0-6850 GCA_038230615.1 Thermomicrobiales bacterium
CAGCACTGCTGAAAGTCCACACCAGTAATTTCCGGCTCGATGGATTCGTGCAGCAGACCCCGGCAGCGGAACTCGTGCCGCTTGCCGACACGCAGGGCATTGCGGTGATTGACGATCTCGGCAGTGGTTCGCTTATTGATCCGGCGCGATACGGGTTGGCGCACGAGCCGACAGTGGGTCAGTCGGTCGCGGGGGGGGCGCACCTCATCTGTGCCAGCGGCGACAAACTGCTCGGTGGGCCACAGGCGGGCATCATCCTTGGCTCGGCAGCGTGGGTGGGGCGGTGCGCCGCACACCCGCTTGCCCGTGCGTTCCGCGCCGATAAAGCGACCCTCGCGGGGATTGCCGCGACGCTGCGCCACTATCTTTGTGGCGACTGGGAGCGCGAGATTCCTGTCTGGCGGATGATAGCGACGCCTGCGGAGACGCTGCACGACCGTTGCGAGGTGTGGCGTCTCGCCCTCGCTGCGGTCGGCATCGCGGCGTCGGTCGTCCCATCCCGCGCAACGGTGGGAGGCGGATCGTTGCCGGGAGAGACGCTGCGGTCGTCCGCGCTCTCCTTCGCGGACGCCGATTTGCGCCGACAGGGGCGTACGGTTGACGGTCTGGCGGCGGCATTGCGGGCAGCGCATCCCGCTATCGTAGGACATATCGCGGAAGATCAGTTGTTGCTCGATGCCCGCACCGTGTCACCGGACGACGATGGGGCAGTAATCGCAGGCGTGCAAGCGGCATGGGCGGCGATGCAGTAAGGGGGGCTATCGGGCAGGCGTCTGCAAGTCGCGGAAGACGGTGCTAGGGGGCGGATACCGGCGCAAGTGTGGGAGGAGGCGCGTTACCTCGTGGCGGTAACTTTTCACGGCGTCCATATCCTGCACTTCGTTGGCGTCGCCGATCAAGGCGAGCATCTCTTTGATGCGCTCGTCCGCGTAGCCAACGAGCAACACGCGCATCGCTTCCCGCACCTCCGCGATCACCTGTCCCTCGAACCAGTCGCGTTGCGCTTCGGTGAATGCGAGCGTGCGCTGGAGGGTGTCGTGTAATTCCTCCGGTAGCCGCTCCTGCACCGATTCGGTATCGAGCGGCACCGAGGTATCGAGTGCGACTGCGATCAGCGCGTCCCAAATTGCTCGCTGTGCCGCGTCGGGAAAGATTTCCTCCGCATCGGCGGGGAGGTCGTCGAGAAGTACCGGCATCGCCTTCGGGAAGCGCACGAGCAGGGAGAGAATAAACTCGGCGCGGGTCGGGCCGCGTTGCTGCGTCGCTTCCTGTTCCGTGAGTCGCACATGGGCGGGGGCTTTGGCGCGTTCTAGTGCCTGCGCGACGGCGGTCTCCGGCACGCGGAGCATCCGTGCTACCTGCCCGATATATACCCCGCGCTCGACGCGATCCGCGATGTCGTTGATGATCGGGGCAAGGCGGGCGAGGATAGCGGTTTTGCCGCGCCCCGTTGCGGTGTCGCCCGTCTGCACGACCGTCTCGATCACGTAATCGAGCACTGGCAGGGCGGACGAGACGAGCGGCGGCCACGCGGACGGGTTGGCGCGGATGAATTCATCCGGGTCCTTCGCCCCCGGCACGGTCAGCACAGCGATTTGCACCTTTACGCGGCGTTCGCTGCGAATGAGGCCATGTGCGTCTACGGTCATCTCTTGCGCGTCGCCCAATGCCCCCCGAATCGTGTCCACCGCGCGGAGCATCGCCATTTGCCCTGCGGCGTCGGCATCGAGGGCAAGCACCAGCCGCGTCGTCAGTTTCTTGACGAGCGACACCTGCTGCTCCGTCAGTGCGGTTCCCATTGTGGCGACGACGTTGCGGTAGCCGAACTGGTGCGCCGTGAGCGCATCCACATACCCCTCGACGATCACGGCTTCCGATTCGCGCCGGATATGCTCCTGTGCGCGGTCAATACCGTAGAGAATGCGGCTCTTGTTGAAAAGCGCGGAATCTTTGCTGTTGATGTACTTCGCGGGTTGGTCGCCGCTAATGTCGCGCCCGCCGAAACCGATCACCCGCCCGTCGCGGTCGCGGATCGGGAACATGAACCGTCCCCGAAAGCGATCGTAAGTGCGCCCCGTCTCTTCTTTCTCCGCAAGCAAACCGAGTTCGACCGCGCCCGCGAGATCATAGCCGCGCCCGCGCAGGTGGTTCGCCAGCACCTCCCACGCATCCGGCGCGTAGCCAAGCCCGAACTCGTCTGCGATTTCTTTCGAGATACCACGCGCTGCCATGTAATCCCGCCCCGGTTTCCCCTGCGGGAGCACGGCGAGCAGGTTCTGGAAGAAGAGCGCGGCGGTTTCGTTGAGTTCCAGCAATGCATCGCGGCGGTTGTCGGCGTCGGTATCTCGCTGTTGCGGCTGTTGCGGCGTGAGCGAGACCCCCGCCATCTCTGCCAGCAGTTTCATCGCCTCCCCGAAACCGACATTCTCTTTCTTCATGATGAAGGTGAAAATGTCGCCGCCGTCGCCGGAGCCGAAATCCTTCCAGTACTGCTTTTCGGGCGAGACATTGAACGACGGCGTGCGCTCGGTGCGGAACGGTGACAGCCCGACGAAGTTTTTGCCCCGCTTTTTGAGCGCGACATACTTCCCGATCACCTCGACCACATCGAGGCGTTCGCGTATCTGCCGGATTGCATCGTCGTTACCGTACACAGTCCCCCCTCAGGGGGAGGACGGAAGGTCGCGGGCGGGGAACAGAGTGTTTCATCCGCATACAGTGATGTCCGTTACATATCACCGTATATCACGCAGGAAACTCGGTCCCTCGTCTTTGCCCTCCGTCCTCCTTTACGTCCAGAAACGCGGGTGATGGATTTCGTCGAAACATTGCAGGGCGTAGAGGTCGGTCATGCCGGCGATATGGTCGCGCAAGGCAGTCGGCACGCCTTCGGTCTCGGCGATTGCCCGCACCGTTTCCGGCAACGCTTCCAGATGCCCCTCGTAATACCGCCACAATGCGAAGACGACGCGCTCCGCTCGCTGTCGCTCCGGTGTCACTTCCGGGCCGTTGTACACCCGCAGGAACATGAAGTCGCGCAGAGCGTCCGCCGCCGCCAGTACGCCCTCGGAGAGCATGATGCCCGCCTCTTGCGCTGTGACGCCGCCCGCGCCTTCCTCGCCTGTCGCCCACCAGTTGGTGACGATGCAGTCCGCCACCATCGTATTGATGCGCCCCGCGTGTGTCGTGCCGAGCACGTCCAGTGCCTCGGCGGGTAAGTCGCCTGTCCCGATCAACCCGGCGCGAATCGCGTCGTCAATATCGTGGTTGATGTAGGCAATGGCGTCCGCGAGTCGCATGATCTGCCCTTCCAATGTCGCAGGCCAGCCGGGACCGCCATCTGCCAGTAACCCGGCGCGGGGCTTGGAGTGGTTCAGGATGCCGTCCCGCACCTCGTACGAGAGATTTAGCCCGTGTCCGTCTTTCTCCAGCACATCCACGACGCGCAGACTTTGCTGGTTGTGGCGATATGGCACGCCCATCGCCTGCGCGATTGCGCCCTCGCCCGCGTGGCCGAACGGACCGTGACCGAGATCATGCCCCATCGCAATTGCTTCCACGAGGTCTTCGTTCAGCCGCAATGCCCGCGCAATCGTCCGCCCGATCTGCGAGACTTCCAGTACGTGCGTCAAGCGTGTGCGGTAATAATCGCCCAACGGCGCGATGAAAACTTGCGTCTTGTGCTTCAACCGCCGGAACGAGGGCGAATGCAACACGCGGTCGCGGTCGCGCTGGTACGCCGTCCGCATCGGGGATAGGTCGTCCGGGTGTAGCCGCCCTTTCGACTCGCCACTTTTCGCCGCATAGGGCGAAAGCCGCGCCACCTCTTCCGCTTCGAGCCGAAGCCGCACACGGTCGAGCGTGTCGAGCGTGATTGCCGCTGTCTGATTCATTGCTGTGGTCATCGCATCACCTCGTCCCTGTCGTCTCGCCCCTTGTGATTGTACGCGATGTACGTACAGGGGGGAAGTCTTTCATCATCCTTCATTGTACCGCGAGGGGGAAGGGGGCGAGAGGCGTTCGTCGAGTGGCGTGTGAAATGTATAGCGTGCATCGTAATCGTTCACCGCCTGTCCACCTCGCTCATTCCCACCCGCCAATACAGCAGCGGTACGATACACAGGAATTGCCCCAGTGCGCCGACGAATAACGCGCCGCGCAGCCCGATACTCTCGCCTAGCACGCCGCCCGCTGCGATCCCGGCGAGCATTGCGCCCCATCCGACGAAGCGCATACTGGCGTTCATCCTGCCCAAGAGTGGTTCCGGTGTGGCGGACTGCATGAGCAAGACCGAGTTGATCTCATGCACCGCCGCTGCGCTGTCAGTGAGGGTCTGGTTTGCGAGCAGTGCGGCGATAATGAGCGGGAACGACCCGCCCGCCACCGCACAGAATAGCGACCCCACCGAAACCACGATCTGCGACCCGACCAGTGTGCGCCCTACGCCCCACCGCCGCACGACACGCTCCGCAACCAGTGCGCCGCCGAGCGATGTGATACCCCCGACGCTCGCCAGCAACCCCATCACGAGCGGTGTCAGACCGAGAATGCGCGTCCATTCGAGGATGATGACCACCCCGATGATGCTGCGGAAAAAGTTCGAGATGCATTCTTTCGCTGCCATCGCCCGTAGGATCGGGTCGCCTGCGACGAAGCGCAACCCGATGCGGATGTCCGCACGCGTGCTACGCGGTTCGCCATCGGGTAGTTCATCTGGTATGAGCGCGGGGTCGTGGTGCCGGATCGTGAGCAGCGACGCCGCCGACACGACGAACGAAAGCGCGTCCACGAGAATTGCACCGGGCGCAGTCAGCAATTGCACCAGCGCGCCCGACAGCCCGAACCCCGTTACTTCTGCGACCGATCCGCTTGCGGAGAGTTTCGCGTTGCCTTCGAGGAGGTATTCTCGCCCGACGAGCGCGGGGAGGTAGGCACGGTATGCGACATCGAAAAAGACCGTCAGCACGCTTTCGGCAAGCACCACCGCGTACAGATGCGGAAGCGACAATGCCCCGAATGCCGCCGCGATGGGGATCGAGCCGAGCAACGCCGCTCGCCCGATGTCTGCCGCGATCATCACCGGGCGGCGTGGCAGGCGATCCACCACCGCCCCCGCGAAGAGCGCGACGATAATTCCCGGTGCGTACGCCGCCGCGTTGAGGAGCGCGATCTCGGTCGCGGAGGCATGAAGAACAAGAATTGCCGTCAGCGACAACGCAAACCGCGTCACGAGCGTGCCGAAAAGCGAAATGGTCTGCCCGGTCCAGAGCCGGAGAAAGTCGGTGTGTCGCCACAACCCGCTGATGCGAAGCTTCATATCCCGTTCACCCCCGCACGATCAACGAACGACCGGCATGGGGGAACGACAGACACGCGAAAACCGCCGGACCTCACGCCGTATCGAGCGATCTGCGTGCGATCCCGTGGGCTTACGCGCCCGCGCCCCCCGGCGCGGCGGTCCTACTGATGGCGGTGAAACACACCCCGTACGCGGCGATGACCATTGCGTGCTTCCTTCCCGGTGAAGTATGTACGTTACTTATCGCGCTCGTTCCCCGCGAGTGCCGCCTGCGCCGCTGCGAGGCGGGCAATTGGCACACGGTACGGGGAACACGAGACGTAATCCAGCCCAATCCGATGGCAGAAGGCAACGGACGACGGTTCGCCGCCGTGTTCGCCGCAGATGCCGACTTTGAGATGCGGTTTCGTCTGTCGCCCCAGTTTCGTTCCCATCTCGACCAGCCTGCCAACCCCTTTCTGGTCGAGCACCTGAAAGGGGTCTGCGGGTAGAATGCCGCGATCTACATAGAGCGGCAGGAACCGCCCCGCGTCATCCCGGCTCAAGCCGAAGGTCGTCTGTGTCAGGTCGTTGGTACCGAACGAAAAGAAATCTGCCTCCTGTGCGATCTCGTCCGCGAGCAGGGCAGCGCGGGGAAGTTCGATCATCGTACCAACGGTGTACGGCACCGTGCGCCCCGCTGCCTTCATCCGCTCCTCGATCACTGCTACGACGAGCGCACGCTGCCGCTTCAATTCTTCCACGGTGCAAACGAGCGGAATCATAATCTCCGGCTCGACCACAACGCCCTCGGCGGCGACGTGCAGCGCGGCATCAATGATTGCCCGCGCCTGCATCTGCGTGATTTCGGGATACATAATGCCGAGGCGGCACCCCCGGAAGCCGAGCATCGGGTTTGCTTCCTGCAATGCTGCCACTTTATCCCGCACTTGCTGCGCGGGGATGCCGAGTTTGCGGGCAAGGTCGTCCTGCTCGTCTGTATTGTGCGGCAGGAACTCGTGCAGCGGCGGGTCGAGTGTGCGAATCGTCACAGGGTAGCCGTCCATTGCGCGGAAGATGCCGACGAAATCTTCGCGCTGCAATGGCTCGATCTCTGCGAGCGCGGCTTCGCGGTCTTCGCGGTTGCCCGCGAGGATCATCGCCCGCATCGCCTCGATCCGGTTCCCTTCAAAGAACATATGCTCGGTGCGGCACAACCCGATGCCCTCCGCGCCGAACTCACGCGCCACCTGTGCATCGTGCGGCGTGTCCGCATTTGTCCGCACCTTCAGCCGCCGCACCCCGTCCGCCCAACCCATCAGCGTGGCGAGGTCGCCACCGACGGTCGGTTCGATGGTCGGCACTTTGCCGAGCATCACATTGCCTGTCGCGCCGTCTATAGTGATGTAATCGCCCGCTGCGACGGTGAATTCCGCTACTTTGAGCTCCTGTGTGCGGTAATTGATCTGCAACGCGGTGCAACCGGAAACGCACGGTTTGCCCATCCCCCGCGCCACGACCGCCGCGTGCGAGGTCATGCCGCCCCGCGCCGTCAGCACGCCCTGCGCCGCG
>JBBRMX010000201.1:0-6778 GCA_038230615.1 Thermomicrobiales bacterium
CTTGCGGTCGCGGGGGACCAATCGGTGCAGACCGCCATGGACAACATGCAGAAGGACCTCACCGCGGCTCTCTCCAAGCAGCCGTAGCGGTAGACAGAGCAACCGAAGGCGATGCACCGAGTCGGATTTTCCGTCGCAGTGCATCGCTGCCTATCACACCGAAAGGGGCAACGAAATGAGCACACAGGCGCAACGGCTCACCCCGACGGCGACAGCACCGACCGAGCGGCGCAATAAGACGATACAAGTACAGCGACGCCGCGAGATACGTGCGGCGTACCTGTTCATCCTCCCGACGCTGCTGGGATTCGGCATCTTTGTTGCGATCCCGATACTCGGCGCAATCGGTCTCGCATTCACGAAGTACGATGTTATCAATGCACCGCACTACATCGGCGCGCAGAATTTTCAGGAGGCATTTGGGGATGCACGGGTTGTTGCCAGCCTCCGCAATACGCTCGTATTCGTCGTGGTGGCAAATGCTTTGCAGATCGTGCTCGCCCTCGCATTGGCGGTCGGCATCCAGCGCAAGATGCCGGCATGGGTGCGCTATTTTTTCCGCACCTCGTTCTTTCTCCCGTTTATTACCTCTGCCGCCTCGATTTCGATTGTGTTCGGGTATCTCTTCAACAAAGAGTTTGGCGTCATTAATTACTATCTCGCCAAGATCGGCATTGACGCGGTGCCGTGGCTCGTTTCGACCAAATGGTCGCTCTATTCGATCGCGCTGACGTATGTCTGGCAGCACGTTGGGTTTACCTTTATTCTGTTCTCGGCGGGCATCCAGAATATTAACAAAGAACTGTACGAGGCAGCCGATATTGACGGCGTGAACAGTTGGTCGCGCCTCATTCGCATTACGCTACCGCTGCTTAGCCCGACGATCTTGTTCACTACCGTGATCGGCGTCATCAGTAGCCTGCAAATCTTCGATCAACCGACCGTCATGACGAACGGCGGTCCCGGCGATTCCAGCCGCACCGTGGTGATGATCATCTACGATGTCGCCTTCCGCAATTTGCGCTTTGGGTACGGTGCCGCAATTGCCGTACTGCTGTTCATCATGATTCTCATCATTACGGGCATTCAGTTTTTGCTGAGCAAGAAACTTGTTTTTTACAAGTAACGAGCAGCAGTCAGCGGCTTGTAATCGGTGATCGGGAGGGAACGAATGGCAACGACAACATCTCCACGTACACGCCCCGCTGCACGCGCCCGCACGGGGAGCAACACGAACACATTCGGGCGATATTTCGGCAACAGCGTCGTGTTTGTGCTGCTGCTGGCGGTCAGTTTTGCCATGCTCGCGCCGATTATCTGGGCGGTGTCTACATCGCTCCGGATTCCGCGCGAATCATTCACGCTGCCACCGAAATGGCTCCCGACCGATTTTCGTTACCAGAATTATCAGGAAGTCTTCACCCGTGTGCCATTCTGGGGGTACTTCTTCAATAGTTTTATTGTCTCGGCGGCAGTAATCTTCGGGCAACTCGCCACGTGTTCGATGGCGGCGTATGCGTTCGCACGGCTGCGATTCCCCGGTAAGGGCATCCTATTTTCGGTGATTCTCTCCGCGCTGATGGTGCCGATTCAGGCGACGATCATTCCCGTCTTTCTGGAGATCAAGTTCTTCCACCTCAACAACTCCCTGTGGTCGCTCATCCTTCCCGGTATTACCAGCGCGTTCGGGGTCTTTCTCCTACGGCAATACTTCCTGACTATCCCCTCCGAACTGGAAGATGCCGCCCGTATTGACGGCGCGAACCAGTGGCAGATTTTCTCCAAAGTGATGCTGCCGCTCGTGGCACCCGCGCTTGCGGTATTGGCGATTCTTACCTTCAATGGGTACTGGAACGAGTACTTCCGCCCGTTAATCTTCCTTACCTCCCCGGACAAATACACGCTGCCGCTCGGTCTCGTCAACCTGCGCGGGCAGTTTGGCAGCGGTAGTATTGCGATTGTGCTGGCAGGCGTCGTCCTCTCACTGGCACCCGTACTCGTTATGTATATTTTTGCCCAGAAGTACCTCATCGAAGGCATCGCGGCGGGGAGCGTCAAGGGATAATCGGGGAAGCAGCGAATAACGGGCAACAAGGACGTGCTTTTGCAGCGCACGTCCTTGTTGCCGACCGAACGGAGCACGCAATGACCGAAGGATTCGATACGCGGGACGCGGCGCAGTATCCTGCGATACGGCGACAATTGGCAGCAGACCCCTACCGACCGCGCTACCATTTTGTCGCCCCCGCGAACTGGCTCAATGACCCAAACGGTTGTATCCAGTGGCAGGGAACGTATCACCTTTTCTATCAGCACAATGTTGCGGGGCCGCTCTGGAGCGATATTCACTGGGGCCATGCAACCAGCACTGATCTCGTCCATTGGCGCGACCACGCAATTGCTCTCGCCCCGACGCCCGACAGCCCCGATGCGGACGGTTGCTGGTCCGGATGCGCCGTGGACAACGACGGTGTGCCAACGCTCATCTACTCTGGCAACACGATTGGTGCGGACGGCACACGCCGCCAGCAGACCTGTATTGCCACAAGCAACGATGGATTGCAGACGTGGGAAAAACACCCCGCGAACCCCGTTATTGCGGGGCCGCCGCCGGGAATGGAGACCGTGCAGTACCGCGATCCCAGCGTCTGGCGTGAAGACGCGACGTGGTATTGCGTGACTGGCTCCGGCATCGTCGGGATCGGTGGTACGGCGTTGCTCTACCGCTCGGCAGACCTCGTCCACTGGGACTACATGCACCCATTGCTGACGGGCGATGTCGGCAGCCACGATCCACTCTGGACGGGACCGATGTGGGAATGCCCGCAGTTTTTCCCTCTGGGCAACAAACATGTGCTGCTCATCTCGGTGTGGGACAGCGGCACGAAATATGTCGCGCACTATGTCGGCACCTATGCGAACCATCGCTTCACGCCCGAATCACTCGCATACACCGATGTGGGCGGATCGTTCTACGCGCCGCAATCGCTCCAAGACGACCGCGGGCGGCGCATTATGTGGGGCTGGCTCCGCGAACGGCGTGACCGCGATGCACAGCAGGCGGCAGGTTGGAGCGGCGTAATGTCGCTCCCGCGTGTTCTCTCGCTGTTGCCGGACAACACGGTCGGAGTTGCGCCCGCACCGGAGTTGATGATGCTACGCGGCGCATATACCGAGATCGTCAATCACGATCTTGCGTCTGGCGAGGCAATACTGGATGTATACGGAGACTGCCTCGAAATCCGCGCCGTGTTCGCGCCGGGAGACGCGCAGACATGCGGGCTGGTCGTCCGCCGTTCACCCGATGGCGCGGAGGAGACACGCATTATCTATGAGGCAGCAACACAGCGATTGACGGTTGATCGCACACGCTCGAATGCCACTGCACGGAGCGATGACCCGATTACGGGCGGTGTAGTCGCGCTTACAGGGGATGAACTGCTCGTGCTGCGTATCTTCCTCGACGGCTCCACGATAGAAATCTTTGCGAACGAGCGGCTCTGCCTCGCGGAACGCATCTATGCTTCTCGTGCCGACAGTCTCGGCATTGCCGCCTTCGCCACGGGCGGCACCGCAACGCTGCGACAGTTCGAGGCATGGAACATGGCAAGCATCTGGGAATAGACCGGAGAACGTGACTATGGGCTACCGTGCGATGGTACACGCATCCTGATTCCCGATCCGCGCACCGCGAAAGGAACCACACGATGTACGCACCCAAAGGGTTTGGCTATCCCGAAGTTGGCGATGTAGAAGTCTTCCCGGCGGGCGAACAGCTGCACCTTTTTCATCTGACGCTGCCGAACCACGATGTGGTGCAGCACGCCGTCTCCGACGATGGATTGGCGTGGCGCGGGTTGCCTGCTGCACTCCGCACCGGCGAATACGGCGACTGCGACGATGACATGATCTGGACGATGAGCGTCACTGCCCACGCCGGACGCTATTTCATGCTCTACACCGCGCTTGGGCGGGCGGACGGCGGACGGGTGCAGCGCACCGGGCTTGCGACCTCGGATGATTTGCTGCAATGGACGAAGAGCGCGGGCAACCCCGTCGCCGCGCCCGATCCGCGTTGGTACGAGAGCGACCCCGACCACCCTGCCACCCGCCGCATGATCTCATGGCGCGACCCCAAGCCGCTGAAGGTGGGAGACACATATTACGCCACGCTCAATGCCCGCGAAGCAAACGGCCCGCTGTTGCGCCGGGGCTGTGTCGGGTTGATTGCCTCGCGGGATATGGAGACGTGGGAAGTGCGCCCACCTTTGTTCGCGCCGCGCAGTTACTGGGACCTTGAATGCCCGCAGGGGTTCGTCGTCGGCGGCACATATTATCTCACCGCCGCTGTGATGGAAGATCGCACGCAACGCTATTGGATGGCGGACGCCTTCGATGGACCCTATCGCGTCCCACCGGACGGCGGACTGCTCGCGCCGCACGGGCATTACGCGGGGCGTGTCGTTCGCTGGCGCGACATGGACTTGTATTTCTGCTGGCATGTGGACTTCGATCAGCCGTATGACTGGCAGGGAATCAGCAACCGGAGCGGGAAATTCGTTGTTGCTCCGCTCGTACTGGAAAAGCGCGACGATGGTAACCTCATTCGCCGTTCTTTTCCCGGTTGGGATGCGTACCGGGACGGCACGCCTGCCGCACCCCATCCCGCGCCATCATCGCTGCTGCACGAGCACCCGACGGACGGTTGGCGTGTCGTCGCGGAAAGCGGTACGGATATTGTTGCCACAGCGGAGGAAGCGACGAACTTCGTTTTCAGCGGCACGCTCACGCTCGATGCGATGGCGGGCGGGCTGTGCTTCCGGCTCGATCACGAGGGCGGCGGCTATTTCATCAGTCTCGCCGCGCATAGTGCCGAAGTGAAACTGCTGAAGTGGCTCCCGGCGGGCGACCCGGCAGCGTGGTTTCGCTACACAGTGCAAC
Organism: Thermomicrobiales bacterium; assembly: GCA_038230615.1. Classification (GTDB taxonomy): domain Bacteria; phylum Chloroflexota; class Chloroflexia; order Thermomicrobiales; family JALYUS01; genus JBBRMX01. The sequence goes on from JBBRMX010000201.1 coordinate 4,942, forward strand.
AACGGGCGCAACTACACCGCCCACTCATGCGGGGCGAGCGTATCCCCTTCTCGTTGCTCGTCGTCGGACCGTACATCGAAGTGACGCTCGGCGACGAGCATGAAGTCGTGTTGTCGTATCTCAGTGCGGAGCGCACAACAGGTACGTTGGGCATTTGGGTCGAATCCGGCACCGCGTCGGCATCCGACACATTGTTCGTCCCGATGCGCGTACCGCAACACGGCGAAACGAATGTCGTGCCGTCATAGGTTCTGCCTGTCTCACATGCCGCCTGCCCGTTCCGGCGCGTGGTTTTGTGTATCGTGCTCTCCGTCTTCTCGCTGCACGACGCTGATGCGTCCGTCGCTTTCAAGGAGCGAGATTTTCACCTTCTGCACGCTGTCCACTCCCTGCAAACGTAGTTCGCCGTCGAGTTCTTCTTCACACATCATCTCGCGCCGGAGATTTTGTGTCTGCAACTTGCCATCGCGCACAAGCACTACGGGGCTGGAACGGATGAGTGTACGCAGGCGAGGAAATCGGAACGCGAGCCAGTCCAGCACGATGCTCCAGAAGATAATCGTCGCCACGAGCAACACGCCATCGGTGATCGAGGTATAATCGCCCGCCATCGCATTTTGTGCCGCATCCGCAATCACCACGATCACGAGCAAGTCTGAGATGCCGATGGAACCTGCCTGACGCCGGAAGATACGCAGCAGCACGAACAGCGCAAGATAGACGATTGTCCCCCGGATGAATATCTCGAGTACGGACGTATCTAGCCCAAACGCCTTCTGCCACTGCACCTTGAACAGCGCATCCGTCAACCCGTCCATCGTCGCGCTTCCTTTCCCTACGACGTATCGCCGCAGATTGTCTACATCACACATCCCCCGTATGCAGGGGCGTTGCCACGACCATGCGTGATACAATACAGGTCATTCAGCCACCGACGTACTTTCATGCTTCACCGCTGGCATATCTTCCTCGAACACGTACAAAGAAAGGGACATGCGAATGCCGGTCTATAACCAACCCTCCGGATGGTGGGGCGGTAAATGGCACCCGCCAACCCAGATGTCGGTCGTCCAGATTCTCGAGACCGGAAGCATGGACGCGCAGTTGCTCGCCACCTGCTGGCTGACCGTCGAGCGACGTGGCTCTGTCCTCATCGCCGCAGACCCGATGCAAGATGCGGGCAAAACCACCACGCTCACCGCGATGCTCGATTTCGTGCCGGACGAACACTGGATCGTCTTCCCGCGTGGGTGGTACGAAACCTTCGAGTTTGCGACCGATATACAGGGGGCAGACGGCGAGGCGGTTATCGCCATCAACGAATGGAGCGACCATCTCGCGTCGTATATGTGGGGGCCGAATATTCGCCGCTGCTTCGATCTGATGGACACGGGCAAGTTCACGGTGCTAACCGCAATGCACGATGATACCGTTGAGGGGGTATTGGAGCAATTGCGCGACGATGTCGGCGTCCCGGCGCGGCAACTCGGCAATCTCACGCTCGTCATCATCTTGCGGCTGGTGCGGATGAACGGCACGATTCACCGCCGCATGGCGACAATGCACTACTTGGAGCAGGACGGCACCGGAATGCCCCGCGTCGTCCCCGCGATGCGTTGGGAGCCGTTATCAGACACTCACACACACTTCGATGTTGCGGACGATCTCGGCCCGCGCCTCGGCATGACGCCTGACGAGTTCCGCATCGAACTCGAACGCCGCGCCGCCTTTCTCAACGGATTAGTCCAAGAAGGCATCACACAAGTACGGCAGGTGCGGCACGCCTTCGCCGCGTATCGTCGCGCCGCCGAAACGGGCGAGGATGTAGATATTTCCA
>JBBRMX010000202.1:0-6753 GCA_038230615.1 Thermomicrobiales bacterium
CACACCTTTCGGTGATATGCACAAAGGCGCATATCGCCTCCTTATAAAGGGACAATGAAACTGTGCATCACGATGAAAACGGGGTGTCGCTTTCGGGCAGATCGCGCTCCCACCCTTTGGTGTCCTGCCACAACGAGGGCGCACCGAGCCGGTCGAGTTCAGCGGCAAGCACCTCGGTGGTGCCTTCCCCGATAGTATACAGGCGCACATCGCGCCAGTGGCGATGCAGGTTGCCTGCCTGCACATACGCGGTTCCGGCGCAAATCTGGATCGCGTCGTTGCAGAGGTCCTGGGCGACTTCCGAACACCAAATTTTCGCCTGCAACAATGCGATTTGCCGTTGCGCGTGCGGAGCATCGGGAGCAGCGAGGGCGACTGCGGCGGCTGCGACAAGGGCACGCATCTGCGCCAGAGCGCGGCGGCTGCGGCGCAATTTGTGCGCGACGGCGGGGATGTCCGCGACTGCGCCGCGCGGGGTGGCGCGTTCGCCTGCCCATAACTCCGCCTTCGTGAAGGCAGTCTGCGCGATGCCTGCACACATCGCCGCGACTGCCAGCCGCGCCCCGCCCAGCGTCGCCCGCGCCAGTGCACGCCCGTCGCCCGACGGACCGAGCAGCGCGTCCGCCGGGAGCGTGCAGCGGTCGAAATCGAGTTGGGCGGTGCGGTTGCCGCGCATCCCCAGTTTGGGCAGATCGTTCGGACCGAACCGCAGCCCCGGCGTCTCACGGGGGACGAGAAATGCGGCGGGGCCGTCCGGCGTGCGGGCGAAAACGAGGTAGACATCTGCCTCCCCGCCGCTCGTGATGTACACCTTCGTGCCGGAAATCTGCCAGCCGCCGCCCGGTTGCGGGGTGGCGGTAGTCGTCATCATGCGGATCGCGTTCGAGCCAGATTGCGGCTCGGTCAGCGCAAATGCACCGAGCAGATCGCCCGCGACGAACGGCGGCAGATACATCGCCTGCTGCGCGGGCGTGCCGAGGGCGGCGATGGCGTGCGTCACCGCCGCGTGGACAGACGCGGTCAGGCTCGCCGCCGCGCACCCCGACGCAAGCAACTCGAATACGAATGCCTCCACCAGCGGATGCATCCCCCGCCCGCCGTGCGCTGCCGCCAGCGAGAGCGGCACGAGGCGATGCGCGAAGATAGCCTGCAGTTGCGCACGCGGGAAAAGCAACTCCGCATCGGCACGCTCCGCCAGCGGCGCAAGCACCGTCGTGCTGACGTGGGCAGCATCGCGCACCGCGGCAAGGGCGGCGTTCAGTTGGTCGGGCGGCACCACGGCGCGGAGATGCCCTTCGTGGGCGGGCAGGACGCAGACGGGCGGCTCACGCATATCGAACACCTCGTATCACGCTATGTAAATATGGCGGGCCAGCGATATGATGGCGCGATTGTACCATACCCGCTGCCCGTTGCCCTGCGCTATACTAGGGGTACCATGGAAGGAGAAGCCCGGTGCTCACTGTTCGGGACCAAGAGCGCAGACAAGCCCTCATTGATACCTACATTCGCTTGCATCCTCACAAATTGGGACGCGATGAGGTAGTGCTGAAGGACTACCTCTACTCCGTGTGGGTATTGATCGCGCAGTATCGTGCGGGCGGGAGCATTGAGTACGTCATGGAAGGTTACAATCTCCCCCGCGTCGCCGTGGAAGCGGCTCTCGCCTATTACGAGAAATACACCGCCATTATTGACAACATCATCGAGGCGAACAGCGGCAACCCGATTACGGACCTGTAGCCCATATGGTGGACTGGTATCTCGATCATAATGTCAATCAATCCCTTGCGGGAAGACTGAGTGATGGGCAGCACACCGCTCACACCGCATACATGCAGCATTTGGAGCGAGCAAAGGACGAACGCCATCTTCTCCATGCCGCCGAACAGGGTTGGACGCTGATTACCCACAACGAGAAGGATTTTCGCCTGCTCCACGATGCGTGGCTGCGCTGGTCGGGCGCGGGGGGCGTGCAACCCGCGCACGGGGGCATTCTTCTCCGACAACATGGGACGTTGTCCGCAGCGCAACAGAGCTGCTCGCGTTTGCTGGGGGGAATCCGCCGCTCGTCAACGAGTTATACGAATGGGAGCGGGGCGCGTGGGTGCGTCGCCCGCCACCGGACTAAGGGAAAGGAACCGCCGCCGATGCACGCAATCCGCGTCACCCCGCCCGTCAATGTCGCAGACATCCGCCCCGTCGAGATGCCCGTCCCGGAGGTGGGCGCGGGCGACGTGCTCGTACGGTTGCACGCCGCAGCACTCAACCACCGCGATCTCTACATGATTGCGGGCGGGCGCACCCCGGCAACACACAGTTTCGTCGTCGGTTCTGATGGCGCGGGGGTTGTGGAGGCAATCGGGGCGGGCGTGCAGTCAGTCGGCGTCGGGGAGCGGGTGCTGATCTTCCCTACGCTCAACTGGGGACCGCGGCAGGATGCGCCGGGAGCGGATTTCGACATCCTCGGCGGGTCGCGGGACGGCACACTTGCGGAGTATATCGCCTTGCCCGCTGCGAATGTCTATCGCAAGCCGGAGCATTTCTCATGGGCGGAGGCTGCCGCGCTGGGGCTGTCCGGGCTGACAGCGTACCGCGCCCTTGTGAGCCGTGCGGGATTGATGCCGGACGAAACGATCCTCATTCACGGTATCGGCGGGGCGGTGTCGCTTGCGGCATTGCAGATCGCGGTGTCGAAAGGAGCGCGGGCAATCGTGACGAGCAGCAGCGACGAAAAACTCGCCCGCGCCCGCGCGATGGGGGCAGCCGAGACCGTCAACTACGCAACCACGGACTGGCTCCCGGCGGTACAGGAACTCACCGGTGGCGCGGGGGTCGAGGTCGTGCTGGAGAGCAGCGGCGCGGGGACTTTTCCGGGCAGTGTCACGGTCGTGAAGGGCGGCGGGCGCATCGTCACCTTCAGCACCACCACCGGCGGGATGCCGCCCCTCAATCTGCGTGAACTCTTCTGGAAGCAAGCGAGTATCCTCGGCACCACGATGGGTAGCCCGACCGATTTCGCGGGGCTGCTCGAACTGTACGGCGTCCATAATCTTGCGCCCGTCGTGGACGGCACCTTCCCGCTCGCAGAGGCGGCAGCGGCATTCGGGCGGATGGCGTCGGGCGAACAGTTCGGCAATATCGTCATCGAAACCGCATGACCGCCGCCCGTGCCGACGAAGGACGCACCTTCCACGCGCCGGACGGCATCGAGATTGTGCCGTTCGTGCTGCCGGGGCTTGCCCATCTCTCGTTCGTGGAGGGGCGCATCCCGCCGCGCCCCGATTCCTACCCCGTTCACATGCACGGCGCATTGGAGCAGATCACGTATGTGCTGGCAGGCGAAATCGGCGTGACCACCCACGACCCCGCGACGGGCGAAACCGCCGCGTTCACCGCCACCGCAGGCGACGCCTTCGTGACGCTGCCGGGGCAGACGCTCGCATACACGAACACTGCCCACGAGACGGCGCGGGTGCTGTTCGTCTGCGCCCCCGCGTATCCGCCCGACGACAGCGACACCCGCCTCGTCACGAACCACCACGCCCCCGATACCGCCGAGCGTGCGTGGCTCCTTGCACGCCACCGCGCCGCCGTCGCCGTCTTCGCGGGGATCGTCGGCGGGCGCGTCCGGCAATGGAGCGATACCCCGCCCCCTCCACAAAGCGGTCAGTAACTGCCGCCCGTGGCATCGCTCTTGACACTCCTGCCGGGGCCGATATGCATGAGAGAATAAAGGGGGGCGGACGTATGTACACGCGAATCGTGGCAATCCTCGTGTTGCTGCTCACACTCGTGGGAACCACCGGCACACACGCCGCATCCTCGTTCGCGGACCCCGCGTTTCAGCGGCTCTGGCGCGACGGCGAGGCAAAGGTGCCGAATTTCTGGGGGCCGCTCGCCACCGCCCACGACGGGCAACGGGAGCCGTACCGCGAATCGGACGGTGGGCACCGCTTCGTGCAGTATTTCGACAAGGCGCGGATGGAATTGCGTGACTACGGCACCGTGACCAATGGCCTTCTTGTCACCGAGATGCTCACGGGGCGTATCCAGACAGGCGATACCGTCTTCGAGCCGCGCACGCCGCCTGCGATCCCCATCGCAGGGGACGCGAACGCCCCCTCAGTGACGTACGCGGCACTCGCCGACCGGGGACAATCGCTGCTGGACCCCGCGAAATCGCACGACGGCTTCGCCGTGACAGTGCAAGTCGCGCCGGACGGCACCCCAACCGACGGCGGCGGCTATGCAGGCGTCTCACTCTCTCCAAAAATCGGCGGGTACGATGCCACCACACAGCATAATGTCCTCGGCTTCTTCGATGACTATCGCGGGCAGGTCGGCGTGGAAACCGTCGGCTACGCGATTACCGAGCCATTCCGCGCCGTCGTCCGCATCGGTGGCACAAGCCGCACCGTCTTCGTGCAACTCTTCGAGCGGCGCACCCTGACCTACAACGACGCTAACGCGGGGCCGTTCAAGGTGGAGTTCGGCAATGTTGGGCAGCACTATTACGGGTGGCGATACGGCGGCGCATCCCTCCCCCCAACGCCCCCCGCAACCGATACACCGGGCATCGCCTCCGCGCAAGATGTCATCGCGGCATATTACGCTGCGATCAACCGCCGCGAGTATCGGGCGGCGTATGCGCTGCTGGTGAACCCGGCGCAATCGTACGACCAGTTCGTTGCGGGCTACGCAGACACGAAAAGCGTGCTGCTGCGCGTCGGCGCATTCCAGCCAACCGCGAACAGCCCGACGGACGAAGGGCGGCTCCCCGTCTTCTTCCTCGCCGTCCGCACGAGTGGCGACGCGACCTTCACGGGCTGCTATACCGTCGCGAATGGGCAGGGATTGCCGCCGCATTGGGCAATCACCGGCGCGAACATTGTGCGGGGACCGGATGTGGATTCCCTGAATGACCCGCGTGTCTCGCAGTTGCTCGCGCAGACCTGCACCTAGCGCATAGATGCCCGTTCGCGCCGCGACCCGCTGCGCCGTCCCCTCTATTCCGGGGATGGCGCATTCGCGTTCGATGGGGAGGCACCGATAAGTCGGTCAAGCCACTCCACGAGTACGCCGCGTTCGGCGGGCGTGAACACGGCCGACACTTCGGGGAGCAGGGCTTTAAGAGCCACAGCATGGCTGATAGCGGCACGGCGTGGCTCCACGAGCGCGGGTGCTTCACCGGGGGGCGCATCGGTGGTCACGGCAGCGAGAACCGCCTCGCGCATCAGATGGGATACCGCAATGTCGCGGCTTGTCTCCTCGACGGCGATGAGCGTCAGGATGACGCCGACACCGGCGGCGTGGATCGTGCGCGTTGCGCTGTCCACGTCAACACGCAAACGACCAGCCGCAGCCACGCGCCACACCAGCCGCTCCAACATGGTATGCGCCTCGATAGCCGCAGGAGAGATACCCCCCGGCTGCGGATCGCCGTACATGAGCGTGTAGAGGGCAGGGTTGGCGAGTCCGAAATCAACATGCAGATCCCACCCCGCACGCAAGTCCGCTACGGGGTCCTCCGTGTCTCGCCGCACGCGCTTGGATTGGACATACTGTACGAACCCATCACTGGCGACCGCGTCCAGCAGACCTTGCATATCGCCGAACTGGCGGTAGATCGTCGGGGGTTGCACTCCTGCGGCGGCACTGACCGCACGCGTGGACACCGCGTCCCGCCCGCCCTCGCCTAGCAGCATTGCGGCGGCCTGCAAAATCCGGTCGCGGGTTGTTGGCACTGCAGCAGTCGTGTTATCGCCGACGTACAATAGGTCAGCAGTAGTATCCAAAGGTCCTCCCAACACGTCAGCGTGTGGTCAAAAGTGAATGATATGGCACAGGTCTTGTATCAAGGATAACACCATGGCGTTATCATGTATTGTGTTACCGGCGATATGGTTATACTATTATCACTGTACACATTCAGCATCGGCGGGATGCCGTGAAGTTGAGAAAATGAGGAGAGATACGATGATCATCGTCACCGGAGCCAGCGGCCAGTTCGGTCGGGCGGTCGTGGAGCGGCTGCTCGACCGCGTCCCCGCTGCACAGATCGGTGTGAGCGTCCGCGATCCGGAGCAGGCGCGGGACCTCGCAGGGCGTGGCGTCCGCGTCCGTCGGGGCGACTTCGACGACGCTGCAAGCCTCGCCCACGCCTTCGAGGGGGCGTCGCAAGTCCTCATCGTCTCGGTCAACAGTCACGGCGAAACGGCAGTCCGCCAGCATCGTGCGGCGATCGAGGCGGCAAAGGCGGTCAACGCCCACCGAATCCTTTACACGAGCCATATGGGCGCGAACTTCGCCTCGCCCTTCGCCCCAATGGTTGACCATGCCGCGACTGAGGCGATGCTTCGGGAATCCGGCGTGCCCTTTTTAGCACTACACAATGGCTTTTATGCGGCCACGGTGGTTTATCTGCTCGGTGCCGCCCTCCAGACGGGGGAACTGGCCGTCCCAGCGGATGGACCGGTCGCATGGACAACCTCTGCTGATCTGGCCGAGGCGGCAGCGGCGGTCCTGACCGGGGATGACCTCGACGGCGTAAGTCCTGATCTCACGGCATCCGAGGCAGTTGACATGGTCGGCGTCGCGGCAATCGCCACAGAATTGGTCGGGCGCCCCATCCGGCGAGTGGTCGTGTCGGACGCCGAGTACATGGCTAACCTCGTCGCGCACGGCGTCCCCGAACCGGCTGCCAACATGTTCCTCGGCATCTTCGCCGCCAGCCGACAGGGCGACTTTGCC
>JBBRMX010000203.1:0-6750 GCA_038230615.1 Thermomicrobiales bacterium
GGCGTTGCTCGCCGCCACATGGTTTATCTTCAATGGGCGCATTCGCGGTAACGGAAATGCGACGACCACACCGGGGAGCGGCACCACAACTGTTGTTGCTGCCGCCAACACGACGACAACGAGCGTCGTAGGCACCGGCACCCGCGCCGCCGGAACACCGGGGGCGGGCGTCACGCCAGTCGTTGGTGTCGTGACAACACCGGGGTCGAATGTTGCGGGTGGTAACCCCGTGACAACTGGCAGCGTCCAACCGACACGTTCCGGCTTGCCGATTGGTCCCACAGTTATCGGACCGGCGGGCGGCTCAACCCCGGCAGCCGGAACGAGCGGGCAGCCCGCACTACCCGGTGTCGGCACCACCCGCTACAAAGTGACGAGCAGCGACGGCGTGAACATGCGCGACAAACCAAGCACGTCCGGCGCAGTCGTGCAGGTCGTCGCCGACGGCACCGAAGTGCAGCAGGACGGCGCACCGACAACCGCCAGCGACGGTATCTGGTACAAAGTGACGGTCGGCGGTAAATCCGGCTACATCCGTTCCGATTTCCTCGCAGAAGTGAAATAACCAACTGGCGTTATCATACAAAACACAAAAAGAGAGCGAGCGATATGCCCGCTCTCTTTTTGTGCCTGCTGCATCGTCAGTCGCGGGGACGTTTGCGGCGGTAGGGTGTCGAGTTTGCGGCGTCCGTCAGCGAGACACGAAACGGCGTGCGCCCTGCGGTACTCCACTGCGCCGCCTCGGTGCGGATCGTCTCCAGTTCGTGGATAAACTCGCGGGAGCCAGTGACGGCGGCACGTTCGCGCATCGCCAGCGCGTGAATAAGACGGTCGGACGTGACGACGGTAATCGGCAAATATTCGTCCGTCTGTTCGCGCGTCTCGACAATCAGCCGCTCGATGACATGATCGGCGGATAGCCCGTCGGTGGAGAAGCGTGTTTCCACCGCATAGGCGGGCGATGGGGCATTGCCCCGCTTGCTCTTGCCGTCGAAAATCAGGATGGCATGCATCCCCTGCGTCGCCTCATACTCTGCGATCCGATCCGCGATCCGTTCTCGCGCCGCTTCGAGATTGCCGCCCGCCAACCGGATCGTCTCCGGCCATGCGTGGAGGAGGTTGTATCCGTCCACGATCAGCAGCGGCTCGCGCGATTTCCGCGCCCGCGGCTTAGGCACCGCACGTTTCCGTGGCGGCGCGGCGCATTATTCGCCCTGCCCTTCGGCGGCGATGAAGGCCGCGAGTGCAATCGCTTCGGCACGCTGCCGGACGATCTCATAGAGCAGTATCGAACCGGCAGTGGCGGCATTGAGCGACCCCACTTTGCCGACGAGCGGGATACGGACGGTGAGATCGCATGTTTCGCGCAGCAACCGTCCGACGCCTTGCCCCTCGCTGCCGATCACGAGCACAATCGGCCCGGTAAGATCAGCATCGGCGGGCAGTACGGCGTCCGGCACGCCCTCGGCGGCGACTGCCCACGCGCCCGCCTCTTTCGCCTGCTCGACCGCCCGCACGAGATTTGTCACCATCGCAACGGGGAGATGCTCCACTGCCCCCGCCGAGGCATTGACGACCGCAGGTGTCACCTGCACCGCGCGATGTTCGGGAATGACGATGCCCGTCACATTCGCTGCTTCGGCGGTTCGCAGCAGTGTCCCGAGGTTTTGCGGGTCTTGGAGCGAATCGAGCACGAGCAACAGACCAGTTGGGTTGCCACGCATCGCATCGAGCAGATCGTCGTACTCCGTATACGGATAGGGGGCGACTTCTGCAACGACCCCCTGATGATTGACACCGGGGGCGCGACGCTCGATCTCCGTACGGGCGACGAACTCCACCTCGACACTGCGGCTCTGCGCGAGCGCGGCGAGTTCGGTCACGGCGCGATGGTCGTCGGTGCCTTCTGCGATGGAGACGCGCCGCACTTTCCGTCGCCCCGCACGCAATGCCTCCGCGACCGCGTTACGCCCGTAGAGCGCGTCGCGGTCTACCGCCACTTCGCCGCCATACCGATAGGCGCGGCGACGTTCCAGCGGTGTTTGCCCACCAATCGGCGCGGGCGAACGCGGCAACGATGCGCCGCGTACAGAGGGGATCAATTCGCGCGGGGGGCGCATTTCGCTGCGTTCCGAGCGGCGCGGTGCGAGGGGCGTGGCGGTGCGGCGGTCTTGCTCATTCTCCACTCCCTGCCGGGTACGCTCGGCGCGGCGGTCGGCGGCAGGGCGGTTTGCCCACGGTTTTATCTTCGGGGCATCGCCGCGTACGCGCTCGACCTGACCCGGTTTGCCCGGTTGCGACCGCCCCGCCTTCGCAAACCCACCTGTCCCGGCACTTGCAGGCGGGCGCGACGGCATCTCGGCAGGCGCGGCGTCATCGTCGCGCACCGGTCGGTTGCGCCCGCGCCCGCCGGATGCGCTCGCGTTCGCATCGCGTGTCTGGCGGGGATTCGTCGGCTGCGTCGGCTGGTTTGGCTTACCCCGCTTTGGCCCGCCCTGCCACGGCCCGCCCGCCCGACCACTACTGCCCTTACTTTTCCCGCCGCCCTGCTTTGCCATCTCAACCCACCTCGTCACTTCACACACCGCCCGATGCTGTCACGGGCGGTTTCGCTGCGCTCTCTTGCATTGTTACCCGTACTGTACACCCCCTTGCCCGCCCGTGGGCGAGAAGGGGGTGAGAAATCGTGAAATATCCGGCGATTATCCGGCGATTAACGGTCAGTCCATCGCCAGATGGTACCTTGCGGCGTGTCTTCCAGCAGCACGCCGAGTTTCGTCAACCCGTCGCGGATCGTGTCGGAGAGTTGCCATTGCTTCGCCGCCCGCAGGTCTTTGCGGACTTCCAATAGCAGCGCGACGAACGGTTCCGACGCACGACTATCACCTGTCGTCGCTGCGTCATCGGCACGCAGACCGAGCACACCCATCAGGTCGCGCAGTTTCGCCTGCATCGCGCCGATGTCGCCCTTCGTTGCCCCCTCGCCCTTGACGCGGTTGATCGTGCGGGCGAAATCGAACAGCACCGCAAGTGCGTTTGGTGTGTTGAAATCGTCGTCCATTGCGGCGCGGAACGCGGCTTCGGCGGCGGTAGCAGTCTCGGCGTGGGGCGAATCGGGCGCGAATGCCGCATCGGTCTGCGCCGCATCGCTGTCACGCAAGGTATTCCGCAACCGCTCCAGCCCTTTGGATGCACTGTCGTAGATTTCTTCGGTGTAGGTCAGCGGGGAGCGGTAATTGGTCGCCAGCACCATGAACCGCAGAATGTCCGCCCCGTTTCGCCGCAGCAGCGCATCCCCGATGGTGATGAGATTGCCGAGCGACTTGCTCATCTTGATGATCTCGCCCGATTTCGGGTCTTTCATCTGCAACAGACCGTTGTGAATCCAGTACCGCGAGAACGGCGCATGTCCCGTGAATGCCTCGCTCTGCGCGATTTCGTTTTCGTGATGCGGGAAGATGAGGTCTGCGCCACCACCATGTATATCAATCTGCTCGCCGAGATGCCGCCGGATCATTGCGGAGCACTCGATGTGCCACCCCGGACGCCCCCCGCCCCACGGCGATTCCCACGCCGGTTCGCCCGGTTTTGCGCCTTTCCACAACGCAAAATCCATCGGGTCTTCTTTGCGCTCGTCCACTTCGATGCGTGCGCCTGCCTGCATATCGTCCAGTGTGCGGTGCGACAATTTGCCGTAGCCGTTAAAGGAATGCACGCGGTAATACACATCGCCGTCAACCGGGTAGGCATTGCCCCGGTCAATGAGCCCATTGATAATTTCGTAGATTTCGTCCAGTTCCTGCGTGGCGCGGGGATAGACGGTCGCGGGCTTGACATTGAGCGCGGCGGTCTGCCGGAGCCACTGATTGATGTACTCCTCCGCCAGCGCGACGGGATCGCGCCCCTCGGCATTGGCGCGATTGATGATCTTGTCGTCAATGTCGGTGAAATTCTGGGCGTGGCGCACCTCATACCCCGAATATTCAAGGTATCGCTTGATGACATCGAAGACAATCGCACTCATCGCATGACCGATATGTGCATCCGCGTAGACGGTCGGGCCGCAGACGTACATCCGCACGACATTCGGCTCGATAGTCTCGAACGGCTCCTCGCGGCGGGTCAGGGTGTTGAACACTCGCAAACTCATGCGCTTCGTCTCCTCGTCAGGGGTATTTCTTGTTCTTCCAAAGCGAGCAGCCGCTCTTCCAGTTCCGCAACGCGCGCGCGCAACGCTTCAACCTCGTCGTGCTGCGGGTCTGGCATTTGCTCCAGCCGCCGCGTTTCGCCAGTATCCGGGTTGCGGTACAAAATCGCCTTCGCGGGGACGCCCGCCGCCGTCGTGTTCGCGGGGACATCGTTGACGACCACCGCGCCTGCCGCGACGCGGGCATTGTCGCCGACCGTGATCGGTCCGAGCACCTTCGCGCCCGCCCCGACCACCACATTATTGCCGATAGTGGGGTGCCGTTTGCCATGCTGGAAGCGAGTATTGCCGAGCGTCACGCCCTGATAGAGCAGCACATCGTCGCCGATGACGGCGGTCTCACCGATGACGATGCCCATACCGTGATCTATCGTCACGCGGCGTCCCAATTGTGCGCCGGGATGAATCTCGATTCCCGTCAGGAAACGATTTCCATGCGCGACAAGGCGCGGCAATACGGGAATATTCCACCGAGCCAGCTGCTGCGCGACCCGATGCAACACCACGGCGTGAAAGCCGGGATAGGCGAGGATAATCTCGACGGTGCTCTTCGCGGCGGGGTCACGGTCGTAAAAGGCGCGGATATCTTCGCGCAGGCGGTTCAGCATTGGAGTGCTCCTTCGTGTCACAAACGGACAACGCGGGCGGGGGCGGCGCAAGGAATCGCCACGCCCCTACCGACAGAAGCACGGTCCTCCGGCACTGCGGAGCGCAACGAGCGGTGGATAGCGCAAGTCCCATTGCGACGCCAAAGCCGCCTGCCCGAAGTACCGCATCAGCTTGCCGCCTTCGCGGTCTTGTCGGCTGCTGCTTTTCCCTCGGTGCTTGGTTTCGTCGGTGCGTCTGCGCTTTTGGTCTCGGTGCTTTTCGTTTCGGGCTTGCTTTCCGCTTTCGCATCGCTCGAAGATGCCGGTGCTGCATCGGAAGATGCGGCATCGGCAGTACCGCCCTCGGTCTTTTTCACTTCGGGCGTGTTGCCGCCCGACGAACCGCGGCTATCCGTCTTGTAGAAACCCGCCCCTTTAAAGATGATTGGCGCGGGTTGCAGGATGCGGCGCACCGGCACGCCCGTTTCCGGGTCAACCATCAACTGGTCGTCCGTAAACCCTTGCCGAATCTCGAACCGGCTCCCATCGGGACGCTCATAGACATACACTGGCATTCTTCGTCACTCCCTCTCCATGTACCGCGTGCCTCGCACATGGACAGATCGCGGCCACTCTCTACGTATCCCAACGCAGGAGTGTATGCGCGATATTCCCCATCTGCAAGGGAAAAATCACCACTTTATTGTATACTATCTCGCGCAACAATGTCGCAAATAGGTCAATCGCTGTCGTTGTTGTCGGAAGTCGGGGTTGCTCCGGCGTCCGCATCGAAGCGTCCCGGTCGGAAGCGATAGGCGGCACTACGCGGGTCGGGTTGCAGATCGGGCTGTGTGGGTATGTCGCCCGAACGCATTGCAGACGGCTCGGTGATGAGCCGTGCGACAAGTTCGCCCACTTCGGGCGCGAGGCAGAAACTTTGCCCACCCAACCCGACCGCGCAATAGAACCCCTTCAGCCCTGCCACCGCACCGATGATCGGTTGCCAGTCCGGTGTCACTTCGTGTCCGGTCATCCACAACCCATTCTGACGGGCAGTATCCAGTTTAGGGAAGCGATTCTGAAGCAACTGCTGGTACTCGCGCCCCGCCGACTGATCTACCCGCAAATCTTCCCATCCGGCGGGCATCTCGTCCTCGGCAGTTGCGCCGAGCGGTGCCATTAGTGTCAGCCCCTCCCCGGTAGGACGCATCACGGTGCCGTTCACGTAATCCATAGTGATGGGCGGCGGCGGCCCGAAACCGGGCGGGTGGCGGAACATCACCCCGACATAGCGATAGGGCTCGATGGGCAGTTTGATGCCGACGAGATCGTTGATGACATCCACCCACGCCCCGCCCGCATTGACGATATGGCGCGTTCGCACATAGCCGCCATCGGTCAGCATGCCGGTGATACGGCGGTCGTCGGCTTCGCCCTCGGTATCTATCCGCAGGATACGAATACCCTCGCGCACCCGCACACCGAGACCGCGCACCCGCGCCACAAACGACGCCGACGCTTGCACGGGATTGCCGTAGCCCGCTTCCGCCTCGTATGCCGCCGCTGCCACACCATCGAGCGCGATACGTGGCTCCAAGGCGAGGACGTCCGCACCGGACGACAGCAGGCGAATCGTGCTGCCGAGCCGCGCTGCCTCGCGCACATGCCGCTCGAAGGCTTCCTGCTCCCCTTCCGGCGTGAGCACGAGCAACCCGGCTTTTATAAAGCCCGCCGTGCCGCCGACTTCCTCCGCGAAATGTTCGTAGAGACGCAGCGACCGCCGTGCCATCGTCACAAGTACACGGTTCGCATGGTATGTCCGCACGATCCCGAACAAATGCCCCGTCGGGCCAGTCGTCGCGGCACGTTGTTCCAACAAAAGCAGACTGCGAACACCGCGCCGCGCCAGCGCATATGCGGTTGCCGTCGCCGTGATCCCGCCGCCGATCACCACGA
>JBBRMX010000204.1:0-6649 GCA_038230615.1 Thermomicrobiales bacterium
CAGCGTCCTCGGCGCGGTCGGGCGCACGCAAAAGCCGCAGCGCAACTGCATAGGCATGGCGTTCGTAGAGCACGACGAGCCGGTTGTACGCCGCGAGATCGCCGCGCTGTGCGGCACGGGCGAGGGCGTCATCGCTCTCCTCCTCGCTCGGCGGTACGGCGGCGCGTCGCCACGACATCCCGTCGCTACTCCCGCGCCCGCAGCGAGACGTGCGGCAGAATCTCCGGGTTTGCCACTGCGTTCGGCATCGTACCTTGCAGCGTAAGCACCGCATTTTCCGCCGTGCGCCGCCGCGATTCCGCCGCCGATGCCAGCGAGAAATACGCATAATGCGGCGTGAGCAGGAGGTTCGGTCTGCCTCGCAGGGGCGAATCTTTCGTGGGCGGTTCGGGGTCGGTCACATCAAGCCCCGCCCCTGCGATCTGCTTCGCATCGAGGGCGGCGATGAGCGCGTGATTGTCGACAATAGGTCCGCGTGCAGTATTGATGAGGAAGCAATTTGGCTTCATCTTTGCGAATGCCGCCGCGCCGATCAGATGGCGCGTCTCGGCGGTGAGGGGGGTGTGGATGGTGATGTAATCGCTGCGTGCGAGCAGATCATCGAGCGACACACGCTCGACGCCAAGCGACTGCGCCCGTTCGTCTGAGATGTAGGGATCGTACGCGACGACGCGCAACCCGAACGCTTGCGCCTTCGGCACGTGCGTACCGCCGATACGCCCGATGCCGATGACGCCGAGCGTCTGCCCGCGCAACGGCATAATGTCCGCGAGGTAGAGCGAGAAATCCTGCCGCCAGCCTCCCGCCTGCACCATCGCGTTGAAGGTGGGGATTTGCCGCGCCCACGCCAGCAGCAATGCCATCGCGTGGTCGGACACTTCGTCCATGCAGTAATCGGGGACGTGCGCGATCACGATGCCGTGTTCCGTCGCTGCGTCGAGATCAATATTGTCTACGCCGACGCCGAATTTGGAGACGACCTGCACATGTGCCGCCGCTGCCGCTGCCAGCACCGGGGCGGTGACGCGCACGGTCGCGCCCGCGAGCACTGCATCCATGCCTGCGACCGCCGCGATCAATTCCGCTTCGTTCGCGCCGGGGCGCACGAGCAGTTCGATACCCGCCGCATCCAACACGCGCTTCTCGATGTCGAGCGCGTCGGTGCCGATGGTCGCCCCCGTCGTGATGTAGACCGCACGCAACCCGCTCCCCGCCATCTGCCACCCCTCCGCCCATATCTGCTCGTGTTTGTCGCCCGCGCAGTATCGCACGCCCGCGAAGCGTGCCGCAACGCAGCGCGACGACTGGCGCACGCGCAACACACCGCCCGCCCCGAAATTGGAACACAGCGACGCGTTGCGCCGTCATGCTAGAGTACGGACGGTTAACGTGTGATACGCGGTGCGTGCAACGGCATGACGGCACGACCGTAGGAAATGTGGTGTAGGGAAGGAGCAAGGTTCTATGCGACGACATGGGTTCCGGTTCGGTATTGCGGCGGGGGCGTTGCTGCTCCTTCTCACCCTTATGCCCATCGCGGCCGGCGCGACGGAGATCGGCGCACGCCCCGGCACCGCCAACGGGCGCAGCGCGATCTTCATTCAGGGCAACGGCTTCGGTCCCGGCGAAGTGGTCCGCATCACGGGCTACAAGAACGATGGCAGTGCCGCAGTCTTCCCCGATTTCCGGGCGGACGGCGCGGGACGTTTCGATGTGCCGCTCTTTGTCGACGTGGCGATCACGCGGTATCAGGCGGTCGGGCAGTCGAGCGGGCTGGCGTCTGACACCATCGTCGGCACCCCGGCGGCACCGGCACCGGGCTTTGTCCCCGCCGCACCGCGCTACTACTACGGTGGGTACGGGTACGGGTATGGATACGGTGGTTACGGATACGCCCCGTACTACGGCGGCTACGGGTATGGCGGATACGTCTACCCCTAATCGTTCTTCTGTGCGATGCATCGCCCCCGCTCTCTTGAAAGAGCGGGGGCGTTTTGTGTAGCCCGATCAGGGTTGGGCGGGCGGCTTCGGGGGCGCGGGCGGCTTCGGCGCGTCAAACATGCCCGCAGGGGGTTCGGTGAGCGGCGGGCGTTCTTTCGGCATCTCGAACTTCGCCAAGCGTGCGGCGGCAATATCGCTGCGTTTCACCGCGATCCGCCAGTTGAACACGAGGCTGCTTGTGCCGCCCTGTGCCTCGCGTACTGTGAACCCTGTCGCGGTTTTGTTGGTGACGTAGAGCCCTTTCATATCCCCCTCTGGCGAGAGGAATGTGAGATACGAATCCGTCTTCACAATCCCCGCGAAGTCCGCATCAATCTTTACGTCTGCCTTGCCACCCACGAGTTTCGCTTGCCCGTAATCGGTCAACCACGAATCGGGGGCTTCTTCGCAGTAGACGAGGCGGTGTGTGCCGTCGGTGTGCTTGATCGCCGCAGATTTGCTCCCCGTCACCACCGATGACCCGTTGACGGTCAGCGATCCGACGATACTGCCGAACGATGCAACAACGACCGCCCCGGTGAAATAGGCGGCGAAGTTGTTTGTGGGAGCGGAGCCGACGAAAGCAGCGGCGTTGGTGGTGGTACCGAAGATTTGCCCCGCGAGACCAGTGCCACCACTGACATTGGTGGAGCCGAAGATGCCCGCTTTGCCACTACCGGCGGAGGTGGTGGTGCCGACGACCCCGATGCCGGAGGCGGAGTTGCCCTGCACACCAGTGCCGGAGAGGGAGGAGCCTTGCACGCCCGTGCCAGAGGGGGAGGTGCCGTAAACGCCGGTGCCGGTGCCGGTGTAGCCGTTGCCGTAGACCCCGTAGGTGCCTGCCCCGTTGCCAATACCGAGCACACCCGCCTTGCCGCTACCCGGCGCAGCGTCGGTGTTCCCGTAGACGCCGTAGCCGCTCGCACTGTTCCCGACGACGCCGTAGAAGGTGCCATTACCGTAGACGCCGGTGTAGAAAGTCCCGGCACTCCCCGCGTCGAAGCCGTAGTTGAGCGGGGTAGCGACGGTGCCACCGTTGGCGGCGAAGTCAGTGTTGGTGACGGTCGCCCCGACGGGCTGTGCGGTCTCCTTCATCGCCGCACCGACTGCCAAGGCTGCCGCTGCCGCGATCAATCCCCGTCGCCCGATCTGTGTGGTCGTCTTGCCGTCATGAGAAGTTGCCATACCGCACCCCTTTGCGTACATTTTCTGCCGGACATGCAATCAGTGACACATATTGTGGGAGAGTATTTGCATTATATAATGCGCGTCAATCGCGGTTCGCAGGTGGCGTGAAGATGCACGCGAAACACCCTCCCCGATTGCTCAGGGAGGGTGCGTATCCGGTGCGGGTTAGTAGCGGCGGCCGGGGGTGTAGTCCGAGAACTCCTCCAACCCGCTTACATCGCCCCAATCTTCGGCGGCGGGGGACTGCTGCATTGCGCCGTCCTCGCTGCTGCCGCCTTCCTCGCCCTCGGTTGTCACGTTGCGGGCGGCGGGGCCTTTCTGCGTGTCAATCGTGTCGAGCGCGACGCGGTCGCCCTCGCGCAGGGTGCCACCACGAATGTGGTCGCGGTGGACGAAGACATCCTGCCCGCCATCGAGGGTAATAAACCCGTAGCCCTTCTCCGGGGAGAAGCGGCGCACGGTCCCCTTCAGGTCCGCAGCACGCCCGCTGGCGATGCCCTCGCGGATGACGTTGGACGCGGCAGCACCGCGCGGCGTCATCGTCTCGTCGAAGCGCACTTTGTCGCCTTCGGTGAGAATCCCGTCGAATGGCTCGCGCACCTCACGACGGTGGACGAAAAGATCGGCACCACCCCCGTCTTGTGTGATGAAGCCGAAGCCCTTCGTCGGGTTGAACCATTTTACTGTACCCGTCCCCATGCCGTGCAATTCCTCCTGGCGCGCGAACCATTGTTTCCGCACCCCTGTACCGATAGACCGTCCACCGCATCCCCATCGCGGGGATACCGCGTTGTGATGATAATGCGTCCCGACGCGCTGTCAAGACAAATCACCCTTTTTAACCGAAAATTCACAAAGAGTATTCCCCGCGACGCGCATACGTGGGAGTACGGACAGTCTATCTTTGTATTATGTCTACTATTCGTCTCTGTTTCCGTCTTCGCGTCCGCCCCAAAGCCATTTGTCGGCAACGAGGCGCACCGTGAGATCGTGCGTGATCATCACCTGGCACGAGAGGCGCGGGTAGCCCCAGCGGGCGGCGAGGGCATCGTGCCAGTGGCGCGGTTCCGGCGCACCCGCCGCGATTCGCACACCGCAGGTCGCGCATAGCCCGCGCCCGCCGCAATTTGCCCGCTGTGTGAGCGCGGTGTACGGCGACAATCCCGCGTCGAGCAGTATTCGGCGCAGGTTCGCGCCGTGCGGCACCCGCAGCACATGCCGTGTGTCGCCCTGCCAGACGGTAAGGAGATGGGTTGCATTGTCTACGGTATCCATATTGCCCGCTCGGCATCCGCGAGGAGTAACCGCGCCCCCGACCCGTCCGCACGCACGATCCACAACCCGCGCCCGCCAGTCCCGACGAGGGCGAAGCGCGTCGCCACGAGCAATTGCCCGTCCGGGGACCACGCAGGGTCGCTCGATGTTTGCCCGTCGCCGCCCAACAACTGTGCCGCACCGCTGCCGTCCGAGGCAGAGACCCAGATGTCGGTGACGATGCCTGTTGCTGCCTCGGTGCGCCGCGTGAAGGCGAGGCGCGTGCCGTCCGGCGACCATGCGGGGGATGCGTCGCGGTCGGTGCCGCCGGGGAGGGGAGCGGGGTTGCTGCCGTCTGCGGCGACGATGACGATATGGCTGCGAATCGTGCCGCTCATGTCGGGGAGCGATTCATCGTATGCAGCGTGCGTACCGTCCGGCGACCACGCGATGACACTGCCGGGACCGGCGGGGATTTTCACCGGGTCGGGCGAGAGATCGAACAGCACGACTGCGCCGACATTTTGCGCGTTGACTTGTTCGCGGAAGGCGAGACGTGTGCCGTCCGGTGACCAGACGGGATCGAAGCCGATCTCGTCGCCCCGCCCGTACAACCTGCCGAGTTGTTGCCCTTGCGGTGTCACAATCCAGAGTTTCGAGGTGCCGAGCGTCGCCGCGTTGCCGCTCGTGCTCGGCGCGGGTACGGGCGTCGCTCCCGGTACTCCTCCCGGCGGGACGACGGAGCGCAGCACATAGACGATCACATCCGATGCCGGACTCCACGCGGGCGACGCATACCCGGACGGATCGCCCGCACCGGAAAGCCGCGTGCGCCCCGTACCGTCCGCGCCGATCACCCACAGCGCGGTGGTTTTGCCCTCCGGCGTCGTATAGGCGATGCGGGAGCCGTCCGGCGCGGGGGAATAGTCGCGCACGCCGCCCGTCTCCCGCGTGATCTGCCGCGCATCGGAACCGTCTGCCCGCGCTGACCAGAGTTGCGGTACGCCGGATTGCCCGGTCGGGCGCACCATGAGCAATGTCGGTTGTCGTACGGCGAATTGCCACACCGTCGCCCGCTCGACGGTCCGCCCATTGGTTGCCTGCGCCCCGGCAGTGAGCATGGCGCGATAGGTCTGCCCCGGTGTGAGCGGGCGCGTCGGGATGAACTGCGCTACACGCTCGGACCGCGCCCCATTCGCTTCCCACGACCATTTTCCGGTAACAGGCGGGTCGAGCGCGAACCGGGTCTCAACGCTCTCCGGTCGCATCGCCGTCGGGAATGAGAGTACGACCCGTGCCCGCCCCGATACGACTTCCCCCGATACGGGCGACGCCGATACCGGAATCCGCACCGTGTTCCCCCGCACGACTACCAACACTGTGGCAAGTGCGACCGCCGCCATCATCCCCGCGATCACACGCCAGTAGCGTTGCTCTGCGCGTCGCGGTGAATCCGGCTGATCGGTCGTGGTCGTGATCGTGGTGGTCATAATGCGAAGTATTGCACATGAGGGAAAGTCGGCATGGTGTGTCCTCGTCCGTCGTCTGATCAGGCATCCCAATTCGGCATGGCTGAATTGGTAAACGGTATCTCCTGCTCCACGAGACGCATTAATCTGTCCAGTGTCTCGGTGGCATTGATTCGCTCAACCGTATCCGTCCGTCGGAGGTCACGAATTGCGAGAATCATATTCCCAACTATGCTGTTGTATGCGACACCGTTGCTCGACCGAAACAACACATTCGCCCACTCCTCCAGCACCAAGATCATCTCTTCCAGTGCTGCCTCCAGTGCCGCTGCTCCCGCCGTCATCGGGACGACCACCTCACTGATCGTCCCCCTCACTGGTCTCCGGGGAATCGTGATACTCCCGCCCGCACCAAACACTTGCGCACTCTGTGACTCGATATCCCATCCAATACCTGAGAAACCTTGCATGTTGAGCAACAGGTCTTTTGCGTCCTTGTCGAGATGCAGCTGATGAGCAACATCGCTCGCCATGAACGCAAGGAGATATTGCCCGATATTGACGTATGCTTCTGTGGATGTTGCAGCACCGCTCCCGGAATTGACAAATCGTTCGTGCCATTCGTCCTGTCCCAGTGTGTGCAACTGCTCCAAGAAGCGTTTATAACTCTGCCACCAATGCCGGTACTTGTCCATATTCATGGTGGCAGCCTCCTTCTCTTAGATAAACAGTAGTACACTTTTCTATATGCGCTCTCA
>JBBRMX010000205.1:0-6632 GCA_038230615.1 Thermomicrobiales bacterium
CGCGACGATCAGCAACAACTGCGGCGCGAAGACATCCACGAGGGCTTGGTAGCAGTTCGCTTGTTCTGTGAGATCAAGCAACGGGGCGTCTACCGCCCACGGCGTTTTGTTTGTGCCTTTGCGAGACTGGTATCCGATCTCGGTGAAGATGACGGGTTTCTGCCAGCGGGCGGAGAGCGCGGCGAGGTCGTTGACAATCGGCACCCACGCTGCCCGCAATTCTGTCACAGTCGGGTCATCGTGGTTGGTCAGTGAATAGTAGGCATCTACCCCGATGGTATCCACGGCATCCCACCAGCGGATATCCTGCTCCTCGCCGTGGTTTGCGGCGTAGGTAATCTTCCCGGCATAGTTTGCCCGCACCGCGGCGACCACACTGCGCCACTCCGCTTCATGCCCGCTCGTCTTAACCAGTTCAGTGCCGACGACGAAATACTCCGCGCCTGTGCTCTGTGCGAGGGCGGCGTAGTGGGTGATGAAGGTCGTGTAACTGGCGAACCACGCCGCCCACTTCGCGCTGTCGTTGCCCCAGTCAATCTCGCCGCGCCAGTGACCGCTGTTCGCCGGGTTGTCGTAGACGAGGTCCACATGGGGTTTGAGCATCACTTTCATACCGAGCGTGTGCGATGTGGCGATCACATGGCGTAGGTCGTCGTCCGTGGGAGTGTTCGGGTAGGTGGCAGTATCGCAGTGGATAGTCGTATCGGTGAGATCGTTCATGAAGCATGTGACAATCGGAGCGACCCAGTCTACACCGAGCGGCTTGATGGTATTCGTCAGCACGCTATCGGAGCGGTCACCGCCGTAACCGTACGTGCCGTTCCACCACGAGGTGAACTGCATCCCGTGCATAAATGTGTCGCGTAGCACCGGGGCGGGGCGGGGCGTTGCAGGCGCGGGGGCGACGGTGGGGATGGGGGCACCGGGGCTGGCGGCGGTAGGGGGTGGGGGGCCATTGGGGCGCGTGGGGGGGGGGTGGGCAGGCACGGTGTTCGTGGGGACGACGACCCCTTCAGCGCGGCGCACGGGAACCGGCTCCGTCATCGTCGCGGCACAGGTCGCCAAAAGCGCAGTAAGCGCAATGACCCCCAACGCCAATTGCCGCCGCACAAAACCGTTCACGCGCTGGTTGCTCCCCGCCCGGTGTAGATTGATGATCACCATCCATCATTCGTACCTTTTCGATCAATTCTACACGAACATCGTTGTGTAAGCCAGCATATAGTATTTTTTTGAAACAACAGAAAGCCGGAGATTATCCGCGCGGTGCGCCGCCATAGTACGACCGCAACACTTCCGCCGCCGGTTTCCCGATGGGTGAATATTCGGTGTCAGCAGTGCCGCCCTGCATCGGCTCGGTGGTGGCGTACCACCAGAACATGCCCACCAGCCACGGCTGCCCGATCAATGCTTTCATCGCCGCCTCGTAGCAATCGCGCTGCTCAGCGAGATCGAGCGTCTCTTTCAGCACGCCGGAGGGTTTGCGGCTCGTGCCATTGCGTGATTGGTAGCCGATCTCAGTGAGAATCACGGGGCGATTGTATTGCTTCGAGAGGGCGGCGAGATGTGTCGTGATCGGCATCCACGCCGCCACAAGTTGTGTCACCGTCGGCTGATCAGTCTGCGAGACGGGATAGTACGCATCCACCCCGATTTGATCCACGGCGTCCCACCACTGGATTTTCGCTTCCTCGTCCCAGTTCGCGGCATAGGTGATTTGCCCGCGATAGGCAGCACGAACGGCACGGATCACCCCGCGCCAGTCGTTCGTGCGGGCGGTGGTATCGCGCAGTTCGGTGCCGGCGACGAATGCCTCGACCCCGCGATCTTGCGCGAATTTCGCGTAGCGCGTGATGAACGCAGTGTAGTTGGCGAACCACGCCTGCCATGCGCTTTCGTCTTGCCCGAAGGCGATATTGCCGCGAAACAGTGTGGGATCAGTCTCGCGGAAAAGGTCAATGTGCGGCTTGAGCATCACTTTCATGCCGAGTTGATGCGCGGTGACGATGGCATGGCTCAGGTCGCCATCCGTCGGTGTACCGTCGCGGTCGCATGAGATGAAGACCGACGAAACGGTATCCTGATAGCAGGTGACGACGAGCGAAATCCAGTTTGCACCGAGCGGGCGCACGACATCCGCGAGGGTAGCATCAGAAGCAGGGTCAGAGAGTTGCCCGCGATAGAACGAGGCATAGACCATACCCTGCTGGAAGCCGAAGGCGGGCAGTTTGGGAGAGAGCGTTGCAGTCGGCAGCGGGGCGGGTGTCGGGGTCGGAGAAGTGCCCCCGCACGCTGCGAGGGTGAGCAGTGTGAGGCAGCACAACACCATTCGGCGGCGGGACCCGGTCATGACGATGGTCAGTCCTCCCGTTTCGGTATCCGGGCGATGAGCGCGGCGACGAGCGCGATGCGCTCCGGCAGGCTCGACAGATCGAGATATTCGTCAGGTGAGTGCGCCCCACCGCCCATTGGGCCGAGTGCGTCCAGCGTTGGTATCCCGATGGCGGCGGTGAAGTTGCCGTCCGAACCGCCGCCCGTGCCGATAGCCTCGGTGGGAATGTCGTACCCGCCGAGAATCTCGTCCGCAATGGCAAGCACGTTGCCCTGCGCGGCGGTCGCTTCCATCGGGGGGCGGTTGATGCCGCCGGTGAGGGTCGCGGTGGTGTCCGGCACGGTGGCGGTGGCAGCGATGCGCCGGAAGGCGGCGTCTATCCGTTCCGCATCGGCGGCGGTCGGTACGCGCACATCTATCTGCGCGGTAGCTTCCGGTGCGATGACATTGCCCGCCATCCCGCCGCGCACGACGCCGACATTGACGCTGACGCCGCCCGCGCCGGGACCGCGCTCTCCCAGATTCGTCAGAGCGTGAAGTGCAATCGTCTTGTGCGCCAGTTCGAGAATCGCGCTGCGCCCGCTCCATGGGTCTGCGCCTGCATGTGCTGCCCGCCCTTTGACACGCAGGGTGTACATCCCACCGCCCTTGCGCGTCGTGACGACACATCCCGGCCCGACCATCCGCCCCGGTTCGAGCACGAGGGCGGCGTCCGCGCCCCGCGCCGTCTCCTCAATGAGGGCGCGAGAGGTACCGGAACCGACTTCCTCGTCGGTATTGATGACATACTTCACGGTGGGCAACGGCACGCCGAGATGCCGGAGAATCCGCAGGGCGTAAATGCCCGCCAGCACGCCCGATTTCATGTCTGAGACGCCGGGGCCAGTGGCGCGGGCATCGCTGGCGTGAATCGTGAAGGGGCGTTCCGCGACGGTTCCGGCGGGGAAGACCGTGTCAATATGACCGACAAGCACAATTGTCGGGGCATCCGGCGCACCGTGCCATGTCGCGCGAATGTGGTCGCCGCGCTCGGTCTGTGGGAACGTTTCGACGGTGCCGCCCGCCGCTTCGAGCCAGCCGCGCACGATTGCCCCGACTGCATTGACGCCCGCTTTGTCGCTGGAATGACTGTCAATGCTGACGATGCGGGCGAGATCGCGCAGGTACTCGTCCCGCATTTCTCGCGCCCGCGTGCGTGCCGCCCGCAAATCCACGTCTGCCATCGCGTCCCTCCCGGTTAGTCAAGTGAGCACCATGCAACGAGGGCGAGGATACAACAATGTACGCCGTGTGATAAGGGGCAGTGCGCTCACAATAGGTGCGACGCGCGTTACTCCAAGTGGTGACGGTCGTTGAGGCGAAGAAGCGTGGGGTGATGTGCGGCATCGTGCGCCGTGGGGATGACGAGCGTGCTGACGGAGCCGTGCTGCGGGCGGATGCGCGGCGAGAACTCCAGCGCAAGCCCGATCTGTTCCCCGATGATTACCTGCAAGGTCAGCCCGTGCGACACGATGAGGATATGCACATCCCCGGCGGCATCGGTGGTGTGCTGTGCGACGATCTCCGCAACCGACGCCGACGCTCGTACGAGTGTATCGCGCAATGACTCCCCGCCGGGGATGGCAATATCGGCGGGGCCTTCCTGCCACGCGGCAAAGAACGCCGAATACCGTTCCTGCGCCCGCAGTTCGGTGCCGAGATGCCCTTCGAACTCGCCCTGCCCTGTCTCGCGCAGCCGCGCATCTATAACGACGGGCAGATTGTGCGCCTCGGCGGTCGGCGTTGCGGTGTCAATCGCACGCGAGAGATTGCTTGCATAGACTGCGGCGAGCGGCACGGTGGCGAATACCTGCACGAGTTGCTGTGCTTGCCGCTTGCCGGTATCGTTCAACGGCACCTCGGACGAGCCGAGAAACCGCCCTTCGGCGTTCCAGATTGTCTGACCGTGGCGGACAAGATGCAACACAATACTCATGCCCGTATCCTACCACAGGACATTCGGCGGAAGGGTATAGGCGGGATACTTCCCTTCCTGCCGCCGCGATACGTGCAGCGTACGACAATCACTGCACTGTGCGGAAAGACGTGGTTTGTCACCCGCCCTGCTGTGATAGGATGGCGAGATGAGAACTCCGGGACTGGCAGACGGGACAACGCGACAACGGCAGGCGGACACGCGGCTCATCGCGGTGCTCTGCTTCACGGTCTATCTCGCCACGGCGGGTGGGCAACCCGCGCCCGCGCTCTATCCCGCCGTCTCGCGGGATTTCGGCATCAGTTCTGCCATTGTCGGCCAACTTTCCACAGTAGGAATGTTCACGGGTATTGTGATGACGCTCTCGCTCGCGCCGCTGTCGGATGTCTTCGGGCGCAAGCGCATGATCCTCGCGGGGCTGTTTGCATCGCTCCTCGGCGGGTTGCTCTCGGCAATCGCGCCGTCGTTTGTCGCATTGCTGCTCGTCCGGTTGTTCGTCGGGGCGGGGTTCGCGGGCATCACGCCCTCGGTCTATGCTCTCATTGCAGACCGCTTCAATGGGCGTACGCGGGCGACCGCCATCGGCGCAGTGACAAGTTGCCTCAGCCTCGGCGGTATTCTCACGAATGTCATCATGACCCAAATGGCGGCACTGACCTCGTGGCGCGGCAGCGTCTGGCTCTACGTCGGGATGGCGGCGAGCGGCACTGTCGCGCTCTTTTTCTTGCTCCCTGCCGATGCGCCGCTCGTCAAACTGGAGCGCGGCGGCGTGCGTGCGCTGTTCGGGCGGGGGATGTTCGCGCCCCTTGAGGACGGCCCCACCCGCGCCTTGATCGGCTCTAATATTATGCGTTCCCTCCACTGGTTCGCGATGATTACCTACCTCTCGTCGCTCTTCTCGGATGTATACGGGGTCGGTATCGCACAGATTGGCTTTCTCAGCCTGCTCACATCGGTCGGGTATGTTGTGGGGGTGAATATCAGCAGCCGGTGCATCCCGCGCTTCGGGCCACAGCGCGTGAATGTCTGGGCGAATGCGCTGGCGTTCCCGCTCCTACTGCTGGAAACGGGTCTCTTGGCACCGTTGCCGATTATGCTCGTCTTTGCGATGGCGTACCACGCCTGCATGGGTGCGGGCTATGCGACACAGCAGACTTTGCTGCTTGCCGTCACGCCCGCCCGCCGCCGTGGGAAGACGACAGGGCTAAATGCCGCAACGGTGCAGGTCGGCGGCGTTGCCGCGTCGCTGCTCGGCGGCGTGGTCATCCACACACTTGGGTATCGCTGGCTTGGCCCCGCGCTGGCATGGAGCGGCGTGGCGGCAGCGGTATGGGTGATGCGCGGCGTCGCAGAACGTACCGGGCGCGTCGGCGATATCGAAATCGAGGACGAAGGAGTCGCCGCCGTCGCGGTCACGGCGCAACCGGGCGCGGCGACGGGCAGCGCGAAGTAGCATAAACCCCCTCCCGCAGCGCAGGGAAGAGGAACCCCGAACATAGATGACCGGGCAGATGCCCGCGATGACGCATGCCGTGCTACCGCAATGTGCTCTGGTAGATGCTGTTGAATAGCAGGCGATAGGTGCCGCGTGCCTGTGCGCGGAACTGCACGCGGACACCGAGCAGGATCACCCGCCCCTGCCCGACCGGCACATCAACGATTGCCGCCCGCCCCTGAATATGTTCTGCGCCGAGCATCCAGCCGGACAGGAGCGGGTTGCTCATCGGATACCGCCCGACCGCGACGGCGTCGCCATGTACCTCGAATGCGGGGCTGGCGACGAACATCGCGACGCTTTCGCGCTCGAAGCCGTAGGCGATGGGGTGATTCGGTTCTAGCAGCACGCGCACCATCGAGCCGGGGCTGTAGAACTCCTGCGATGGCACGCCCTCCAGCACATTCGTGACGGGCAAATAACACTGCTTGATCGCCACTTCGCACGCGGCATCGAGCGCAATGAGCGTGCCGCCGCCCTCCACGAACCGGCGCAAGTTCGCCGCGCCGCGTTCGCCGATGCCGCCGGTGTATTCGGGCGGGTAATCGCCCGCACTGTTGCCCTCCATAATCATGCGGGCGGGCAGTGCGGGGAGAATGATCGCGCTGCATCGCCCGCGCAGATCGCCTTGCCGCACGTCGCCGTCGCGCAGCGGCTCGTAAAGGAAACCGTATTCTTCCAGCACGAAGCGCGTCCAGCCCTCATCAATGCCGTTCGCCCACCACGGGCGGTACAACCCGACATGCGGCTGTCGCAGCCGCCGCATCAGCGACGGAAGCCGCTCCGCCGCTGCTCCCCGCCCGCCCGCCGCGATGATCCGTTCCCGCGCC
>JBBRMX010000206.1:0-6607 GCA_038230615.1 Thermomicrobiales bacterium
GGCATCGCTCTCAGCCCGACCTTCACCGCCAATGGTACCCCCGGCACCTTCACGATCACCGCCACTGGCGCAGGGGTCACGCCCACGACCACCTTCACCGAGACCGTCAAGCCACCGACCCTTGTTGTCTCTGGCGTGCCGTCCCCGATTGTGGCGGGGCAGAGCACGAATGTAACCGTCACCGCGAAGGATGCGGTGGGGAATACGGTGACGGGGTACACCGGCACCATCTCGTTGACGAGCAGCGATCTGTTGTTGACGGGCAAAGTGGTGTACACCTTCGTGGCGGGGGATAACGGGGTACACACCTTCCCGATCACGTTCCACAGCGCGGGAACGCAGAGTGTGAATGTGCTCATCAAAGCACCGTCGTCCGCCACGTTCTCGCAGACAAACATTGTGGTGACGCCGGTCATCAACAGTCTGACGGTGACGACGGGGAGCACGGCGGGAAACACGATCACGCATCTGATCGGGGACGGATTCGGGGGGACGGTGCCGCAGGTGACGGTTGGAGGTGTTCCGGCGAACAAAGTGCGGGTGGTGTCGCCGACGGACATTGAGGTGACAACACCCGCACACGCGGTGGGAACGGTAGATGTGATACTGACGGTGGGTGGGCAGAGTATGACGAAGGTGGGCGCGTACACCTACGCCTGATCGCATCGTGTGACCACCGCAGGAACCGCATCGAGCAAACGATACTCGATGCGGTTGTTCTGCACCGTGGCCCGGTGGTACGCAAGCGGTCATGCGATCCACACGCGCCCGCAGCATGTAACACGCGCTTTTCGGTCATGAGAAACTGCTTTTCTCATACTCTATGAAACCACGATCCGTTGGGCGAACACTGGTAAAGGAACGCCATATAGGTCACGTCCAATCCGTGGGGTTGGTCAATGAGGTCGTAGAAGTGATAGGTTCCCTGTCCTACGGCACTAGTGGGCGTCCCCACGTCACATTCGCCACAATCGGGAAGGTCAGCACGCCATCGGTCGCATAGGGCGCAAGCATAGAGCGAATGTCGCGGTCGAATGCCGCCGCTTGTGCCGCGCCCATCCGCGCCCGCGAGAGGCTGCTCATCGAATGCAACGCGGCGATGTAGTCCTCCACTGATTGCCGGAATTCCTCCGGCGGGGCTTCGTAGGTGCCGCGATGATCGAACAGCCCGCGTGCCGTCAGTTCTTCTATAAGATCGAACGGCTGATAATTCTGCGTCGTCGAGTACGTACTGATGATCGCCCGTTGTGCGTCCTCCCACGGCGCGGTGATGTTTTGCGCCTTCGGAAGGGCGAGCATCCCGCGTGACGTGAGCATGTCGTGGAAGCGGGGCAGCGCGATATCCCACTCCATCCAGTGCAGACTTTCGCCCGCCGTGATGAGGGCGTACGGCGGCGACAATTCCGCATCCTCCGCCCGTCCTATGATCCAGCGTAGGTTTGGGGCGTCGCCACCGGGAAGCGTCTTGCCCAATGTGAGCATTGCGGGCGACACATCTACCGCGTCTACGCGTTCGGCACGCAGCGCGATGCGGCGGCAGACATTCCCCGACCCGCATCCGACATCGAGCACGGCACGGGGCGCATCCACGATCAAAGTATCGAGGAATGCGAACACCGCCTCGGCATACGGCGGGCGGTGCGGGTACATCGCCACGACATCCACATCCTCAAATGCGGCGGCGGTGTGTGCGGTGAGATGCGCGGGGCGCGGTCGGCGCGTCATCGTATTGCTCCGTTACGACCCCGCAAGCGGGTACGATGCATGCTCTACCGCTACGTTCACCACGCCGCTGAACACCGCGCGGGCTTCGGCTGCCATCTGTTCCGTCGGCACGACGCCCCAATAGTGTGTAAGCAGCAGATGCTTCACGCCACCCGCCGCCGTCGCCAGCGTTCCTGCTTCCGCAGGGGACATATGCCCCACAGGAGCGGGCTTTTCCGGTTCGGGCAATGTTGCTTCCAGAATGAGCAAATCCGCGCCGTGCGCCAGTGTTGTCAGTGTCTCCACCGGCGCACTGTCCGCGCCGTAGACCAGTACCGGTGTCGCTGCATTTGCCGGGGTAATCCGCATCGCGTTGCAGGGGATATAGTGCTTCGTCGGCGCGAACCGGATCGCAATTCCGCCGATGGTCTCCGTGCCGTGCGGGTCGTAGGTACGGATCGCGAAGGGCGACCAGAAACCTTCGCCGCCGTCTCCCTCCAATGCCCCACCGAGCCGCGTCAGAAATGCCTCGCCCCCCGGCGGTACGATGAGCGGCAATGGGCGATCCCGCACCCATTGTTCGTCGCCCTCCAGCGGGCCATATTTGAGCAGATAGCAGAGCGGGATGAGATCAAGTGTGTGATCGGCGTGCAGATGCGACAGCACAATTGCATCGAGATTGCGCGGGTTGATCTCCTTTCGCAGAAACGAGAGCGACCCCGGTCCGCAATCGAGCAGTACCCGCGTCTCCCCCGCCGCCACGAGATACGACGATGATGCGCCGCCCGCCCGTGGTGCTGCCGCGCTGCATCCGATGACCGTCAGTGTCAGGTCTGCCATATCGCACCCCCGTATTGCGTGTTCGCTGCTTCTCCTGCGTCAGTGATGCCCCGCCGCCGTTCTCGCTGCGGTCGCGGGGTCGAAATCCTGCACCGCCTCGATCTCTGCGGTCGCGTCCGCCTCTTCGGGCGTGAGGTCGGCGAGGTGCGCGATGTCGTTAACGGCGTGCAGGGTTACTGCGGTTTCCTGCACGGTCAGGCGCGAAATCGAGCAATTGTGCAGCATGTAATCACGCCACCGGCGCGTGTCGCCCGCCAGAAAATGCGCGAGGGCGATACCGAGTACCCCGCCGTGTGCCACCACGACTACATGTTCGCCGGGGTGCGCCGCGACGATGCTCGCCAGCGCATCGCGGGAGCGTGCTTGAAACTCCATGCGCGTTTCGCCGTTCGGGAAACCGAAATGCAGCGATTCGGTCGTGTTCTCGAATGCGCCCATCAGTTGCGGGAAGCGTGTCGTCGCGTCCTCCACCGTCATGCGCTCTACGTCTCCGAAATTGATCTCTTTCAGGTCGTCCCGCACAACCGGTGTGAGACCGAGCGGCTCCGCAATCTGCGCGGCGGTGTCCATCGCCCGTTGCAACGGGCTGACATAGAGCGTACCGACAGGCGGCAATGTCCCTGCCCGCACGAGGTCCGCAAAGGCAGTACCCATTGCCGCCGCCTGCTGCCGTCCGAACGGAGTCAGCGGGTCGTCCGAGAAGCCGGAGAGCAGGCGGGCGACATTGCCCGTCGTCTGTCCGTGCCGTACGAGCGTGAGCATCGTCGCGGGGGTTGCGGGGGCGGGCGGTCTGCCGTAAACACGTTCAGGCATCGGCATTTCCTTTCGTCTCGATGGTCGTTGGCGTGTCCGTGTGGAGTTGCCCGAAGGGGCAGAGCGGCAGGAGGCGACACCGGCTGCACGCCGGCTTGATCGCGTGGCAGATGTGCCGCCCGTGCGCGATCAGGTTGATGTGTACCTCGAACAATGTTCCGGCGGGGTTTGCGGCACCCTGCGGGGTGGCGAGAATTGCCGCTTCCAGCACATCCGTCGCGGCGGATTCGGCAAGTTTCGGGCTGATAACGCCGAGCCGCCCCGTCACCCGAAACACATGCGTGTCCACCGCGAAGGCGGGGCGACCGAGCGAAAAAAGCAGCACAATGCCCGCCGTCTTCGGCCCGACACCGGGCAATGCCCGCAGCCACGCTTTCGCCTCGTCCAGCGGCAGATCGGACAGAAAGCGGAGGTCGAAATTGCCGCGTTCGTCCATCACACGCTGCAATACTTGCTGAATGCGCGGGGCTTTCATCCGGTACAGCCCGCTCCACCGGATCGCGTCCGCCACTTCTTCTACCGGCGCAAGCATCACCTGCTCCCACGTCGGGAAGCGTTCGCGCAGCGTAATGAACGATTTTTCCGTCGAGCGGTCGGTATTCTGCTGCGAGAGAATGGTAAGAATGAGTTCGTCTATCGGCTCCTGATGCGGTCGCCAGCGGCGTTCGCCATACATCGCCCGCAGTTCGGTGATGACGTGTGGCAGTTTGGCGGTCGCTTCGTCCTGCGACCAATTAAGCGCGGCGTCGTCGGTGCGTTTCGTCCGCTTGGTGCGTGTGGTGCGCGGCGGTGCAGACGCGGGCGGGGTTGTTTTCGGGGTGCGCGGACTCACAGTACAAACCGGACCTTTCGCCACCGGCACGCCCGATGCGCCCGGAACCCCAAGCATAACAAAGAATGATGAGCGGGCAAGGTGCGCGGCTGTCTGTACGGTACGAACTGGATCAGCACGAACTCGCAATGCCCACGCACTTGAAGATTGATCGCAGCGGCGTGTATCTGCGTATCGCTATGCGTCGGACTTCGCGGCGACGATAAAGGGGCGCGGGGTATTCGGCGCAGCACGGCGTGTGATGCGCTGCACGAGGCGGGCAGTTTCCTGCGCCGGTTCGTACCATTCGCGCACTGTCAGGGCGGCAGCGGCGAGGGCATCCTCAATTGTGGCGCGGGTAAGCGGGAGTTCGTCGGTCGGTGTCTCTGCGACGGGGCTATCCGTGATGACGAGCCAGCCACCGGGGGCGAGAGTCTGCGCGGCGCGGCGAATCGCCTTCGC
Organism: Thermomicrobiales bacterium; assembly: GCA_038230615.1. Taxonomy (GTDB): domain Bacteria; phylum Chloroflexota; class Chloroflexia; order Thermomicrobiales; family JALYUS01; genus JBBRMX01. The sequence continues at coordinate 4,631 of JBBRMX010000206.1, forward strand.
AATATCGGGGGCGTAGTGCAGACTTTCGCTGTACACGAACAGATGCACACTGCCGTTCTGCACGGGCGGGCGAGTGAAATCTGCCTGCGCGGGCAGGAACGGGGCTTGCGGGTCCCCCGCGATCCGCAGCGATGCGCCGAGACCGAAGCGGTCGTCCCCGCTCACATCGAGCGCGACGGCGTACCCCCCCGCGAGCGAGAGCCGCCGCGACAGCCACCCGACGCCCGCCCCCGCATCCACAACACGCGGCGTGGTGGGAAAGGTCCCCGCCTCTTGCGCTTTTTCGAGCAGATAGTGCAACGCTTCCCACATCTCGCGCTTGCGAATCCACGCGGCGGGACCTTCTTCCGGCATCGTCGCGTACGGGAGTATCTGCAAGGTGGTCGTGTCGAGAGCGTCCGGCTGGCGTTTCAGGGTGTAGCGGGCGCGTTCATCCTCCGCAATGATCGTCGTGCGGCGGGCATCCTCCGGCACGATAAATTGCGGGATGCCGCGCACGATGGCATAGGTCGTGCCGTCGCCCGTCGCCCGGAGCACGTCGCCGTCTGCCACGAGCGGGCTGGCGTCGGTCGGCGCACCGAGCCACGGATAGGTACGCAGCAGCAGATCGGCGTCGCTCATCCTACCCCCGCTAGCGTCTCGCCGCCCATGGTCGCCGCGCCGCCGCTGATCCCGACGGGCGAACCGTCCGCCCGCCAGCACGCCGCGCCGCGCAGCAGCCCGGTCTCGTCGCGCAGCACGCCGTTCATGCCGCCCGCCACTTTCGGTACAATTTCCACCCGATGCCCCATCCCTTCCAATTCGCGCACGAGCATATCAAGACCGGGGAAGCGATCCTCCAGATGCAGTACGGTGCCGTCCGACCAGATGCGCGGTGCTTCGACTGCCTCCTGCAAGGTCATACCGTGGTCGAGCACATTGATAATCCCTTGCATCACCGCAGGGAAAATCTGCCGCCCGCCCGGTGTACCGAGTGCGAACAACGGTACACTGCCCCGCTCAACCACCGTCGGTGCCATGCTGCTGAGGATGCGCTTCCCCCCTGCGACCGAGTTTGTGTAGCCCGGTCGCGGGTCCATATTCGACATCAGGTCGTTGAGCAGCATTCCCGTCCCCGGTGTGGTCACGCGGGAGCCGAAAAGCCGGTTGAGCGTCTGCGTTGTGGCGACAACCATGCCGTCCGCGTCCGCCGTGGTGACATGCGTAGTGTTCGCGCTCTCGATGTGCGGGCGGTTTCCCGCGCCGTGATTGGTCCGGCGGGTGGGATCAATCTCGCGCCGCCGCTCGTCGGCATACGCTGTACTCGTTAGCCACGATACCGGTACATCGGCAAACGCGGGGTCTGCCATGTACTTCGCCCAGTCCGCGAACGCGATGCCGAGCGCTTCCGCGATGAGGTGAATCGTTCGCGCCGTGCCGAACCCCGTCGCACCGAGGTCATAACCGGAGAGAATATTGAGCATCAGCGCGATCATCGTGCCGCCCGCGCTCGCCGGCCCCATCCCCGTGATCGTCGCGCCGCGGTAGGTGCCGCGCACCGGCTCCCGCTCGATCACGCGGTAATTTGCGAGATCGTCCATCGTAATCAGCCCGCCGTGCGCCGCCATATCCGCTGTCACTGCCGCGCCCACCGCGCCACGATAGAGTGCGTCCGGTCCGCTTGCCGCAATCGCCCGCAGCGTCTCGCTGTAGTCATGCCGCACGATCAGGTCGCCCGCCGCCGGGGGCGCACCGCTGCGCAGAAAGACTGCCGCCGTCGCGGGGAAGCGGGCGAGGTCGGATGCGGTGCCGGTGATCGCCTGCACGAGGTACGGCGTCGCCGGGAATCCCTCGGCGGCATAGCGGATGGCGGGCGACATCACCGTCGCCAGCGGCAATTTGCCCCATCGCCGCGCCGCCTCTGCCCACCCTGCGAGTGTGCCGGGGACACCGACCGCCTTATGCCCGCAGTTGTTTTCGTCGCCCTCCGTCAGCCAC
>JBBRMX010000207.1:0-6587 GCA_038230615.1 Thermomicrobiales bacterium
CGGTCGTCGGCGCGGCAGATCACGCCGCGTGTTTTGAGATCGTCCGAGAGTTTGCCGAGCAGCGATTTGTCGTCCAGCGAGGCGCGGGTGTCGCGGTCGCGCACCAGTTCGATACCGACGAACAGCCCGCGCCCGCGAATCTCGCCGACATGCGGCTGATCGTGCAATGTCGTTTCGAGTTCGCGCAGCAGGTATGCGCCCATATCGCGGGAGCGGTCCGCCAGTTCCTCGCGTTCCAGAATATCGAGGTTCGCAAGCGCGGCGGCGGCAGAGACCGGATTACCGCCGAACGTGATGCCGTGCTGAAACTTGTCGCCCTCACCGCCCATGAAGACTTCAGCGATTTCGCGGCTGGCGATTGCCGCACCGAGCGGGGCGTACGCGGAGGTTAGCCCTTTGGCGACGGTGATGATGTCGGGGCGCACGCCGAAGGTCTGAGAACCGAACATCGCACCCGTGCGCCCAAAGCCGCAGATGACTTCGTCCATAATAAGCAAGATGCCGGAGCGGTCGCAGAGTTCGCGTATCTGAGTGTAATAGGCATCGGGCGGCACGAGGCACCCGCCGCTATTCTGCACTGGCTCCAGAATGACTGCCGCGACGCTCTCCGGCCCCTCGAAGGCGATAGCGCGTTCGATCTCGTCGGCGCAATCAAGCGTGCAACCGTCTTCCAAGAGGCAAAACGGGCAGCGGTAGTGGTAGCACGGCAGCACATGCCGCGCCCCCGGCACCAGCGGCTCGTAGGGCATACGGGCAGACGCCAGCCCCGTCACCGCAAGTGCGCCTGCGGTCGTGCCGTGGTAGGCGTAGCGGCGTGAGATCGTCTTGTACCGCCCCGCGAAGCCGCGCTTGCGTTGGTACGCCTTGGCGATCTTCAGGGCGGTTTCGACCGCCTCGCTGCCGCCCGTCACGAAGAACGAGCGCGAGCCTTCACCCGTCGGGGAGATGCGCCCCAGTCGCTCCGCAAGCACTGTCCCCGGCACATTGGGGAACGAGAAGGGCGAGACAAAGTGAATTTGCTCCATCTGCGCCATCATCGCCTCGGCTATCTCGCGCCGCCCGTAGCCCACATTGACGCAGAACAGCCCCGCAAGACCATCTATATACTCGTTGCCTTCGGTGTCCCAGATGTGGCTGCCCTCGCCGCGTGCGATGACGGTCGTGTGCGCGGGGTCATCGGCGCGATACTGCGTCATCTGGGTGAAATGGAGCCAGACATTGTCCGCCAGCGACCGCCGCACGAGCGCAGCGTCCGGCAATGCAGGGGCTGCATGGACGGCGGCGGGTGCCGCCGTTTCGAGCATCGGCGTTTCTGGCTCGACGGGCGGTTCGGGGCGAACGGGGGCGAAGGCACCGTGCGGGCGATACCGCTTCGCTACTTTCGCCATCCTACGACCACTCCGCAACGGGATTGCCGACCGACATATCGAGGTTCGGCTTCACATCACCGCGCCCGACCGCGAGCACGTAATCCACCAGCCGGCCGGGAATATTCACGCCCGTGGTGTCAATGCTGTTGCGGAACTCCATCGTGTAGTTGACCTCATTCACCAGCAACCCCCGGTCGGGATGCTCGAAAACATCTATCGCCACGACCCCGCCGCCGACTGCCACTGCCGCACGATTGCACAACTCCGCCAGTTCCGGCGTGACAGGGCAATTAGAGGCGACACCGCCGAGCGCGGTGTTCGTCAGCCAGTGCGGGCTATCGCGGTAGATCGCGCAGATGGTCTCGTCGCCCACGACGAAGGCACGAATATCGCGCCCCGGCTTGTTGACATATTCTTGGATGTAATAAGTGCTATGGTGGTAGGAACCGAGCACCTGCTTGTGCTCAAGGATTGCTTCGGCGGCGTCGCGGTCGTTGATCTTGGCGAGCAACCGCCCCCACGATCCGACCGGCGGCTTGAGCACGACCGGGTAGCCAAGTTCTTCGATTGCCTGCAATGCTGCAGCAGGTGTGAACGCGAGCACGGCGCGGGGTTGCGGCACGCCCGCCTCAGCGAGTGCGGCGGTGGTGTTCAGTTTGTTGCCACAGACTTCCGCGACGCTGTAGGTGTTCACGGTGGGAATACCCCACGCATTGAGCAGCCGCAGCGAATGAAGCGCACGGGTGTGGTTGATGCAGCGTTCTAGTACGACATCGAATTCCCACCCCGATTCAGGGCGGGTGAAGGGCAGTGCGATCTCGCGGTCGTCAACACGGGTGTACGACACGCCGCGTTTTTCCAGTTCCTCGAACAGGAGTTTTTCTTCCTTCCGCACGAGCGAATGGAGCACCCCCACCCGAACCGAACCTGCGCCGCTCGCCATTGCCGTTGCCTCCCGTCTCCCGAACCGACCGGGGTCACTGTCGTCCCCGCAACCGATATTGTACACGAGCGGGGCGCACGCGGGCAGTAGAGTGTTCGCCACCAGAACGAGGCCACACGGTTGCTGCCGCCGAGATGATGTACACTGCACCGCGCAGAGGGGAACGGCACGGCAGCGCGGGAGGGCAAGAGACCATGACGTATGGCGGCGATACGAACAATGCGGGCTGGCAGCCGCCCCCCGGCCAACCGCCGCAACCACCCTCCGGTGCGCCGCCGGGGATGCCGCCTGCGTACATCCCGCAGCCGCCGTACACTCAACCGCCGCAGTATGCCAATCCCTATGGGCAGCAACCCTACCCACCGTACGGACAACCCTTGCCTCCGCAACAGCCGCCGCCGAAGGCGGGCAACCCGCCGCTACGAATCATTCTGATCGTCTGCGGCATCATCATCGGGTTGCTGTGTGTGGGGGTACTTGTCGCCCGGAACACGCTGCCGCGCACTGTCGAAGTTTCCAGCATCTCGTTCACACACGATGTCCAGAACAAGAAACCGGTGGACGATGTGACGACCTTCAGGACGACCGACCCGAATATTCACTGCATCGTCCGGCTCAACCGTACCGATAACAATGTCACCGTCCGCACCGAATGGACAGCGGTAAGTGCGGTAGATACGCGCACCAAGCGGCAACTGAGTAATTTCTACCTCGACACCATCGAGCAGGATGCATCCAGTACGGGGTTGGATTTCTTCCTCTACAAGAAAGCCCCCGGCGATACATGGCCCGTCGGGACGTACAAGGTGGATATTTACGTGAATAATGTGCTGCAACAGTCCGGCACATTCAGCGTGACCTAGCAGGCAGTATGACTATGGGGGAGGGCGATATGGCAACGACCGGTGTGAGCGAGGCGATGCGACAATTCCACACGACGAGTGCGAAACCGGCAGATTTCGATACATTCTGGGCGGAGACTTTCGCGGCGGTCGCGGCGGTACCGTTGTCGTTGGAGATCGAACCCGCGCCGCTCTTTTCGACGCCAACGACGAGCGTTTCGCGGGTCTGGTTTCGCGGCTACGGCGGGGTGCGGCTGATGGCGTGGTTCGTACGCCCGAACACCACCGAGCGCGTGCCGCTCGTCGTCACGTATCAAGGCTACAGCAGCGCGGCGACTCCACAACGCTTCTGGGCGGACAACGGTTTCGCGGCGTTGAACACCAACACACGCGGGCATATTTGGTCAGACAGCGAGTATCGCCCCGGCTTTCCGGGCCTGATGATTGACGGCATTGACGACCGCGCTACCTACGGATACCGCGCCATCTATGCGGACTCATGGCGGGCAATAGACGCTGCCCTGCAACTCCCGGATATTGACACGAACCGTATCTACACACGCGGCGGCAGCCAAGGCGGGGCGTTGACGATCCTCACGGCGGCGACGCGCCCGGAAGTGAAAGCCGCCGCGCCCGATGTGCCATTTCTCTGTGCCATCCGCGATGCCTGTGCGCGGACGCAATCGTACCCGTACGGCGAAGTGAACGATTACCTACGGATGTACCCGGCGAAGCGCGAGCAGGTTTTTGCGACGCTCGACACGATTGATCTCTGCCACTTCGCGCCGCGTATTACCGTGCCGTTGCTCGTCAGCATCGGGTTGCAAGACGACATCTGCCCACCCGAAACCGGCTTCGCCTTCCTGAATGCACTGCCAAAGCCCGCAGAAGTCGAGACATACCCGCTTGCCGCGCATGAAGGCGGCGGGTGGGTACACGGGCAACGCGCCCTCCGCTGGCTCAAGGAGCAAGCAGGCGTCTAACGCCGTTATCGCGTCTGATCATGACGGGGGATATATCATCCCCCAAGCCTCTCCCTCGTAGCGTCGGGGGAGAGACTTTTTCGTCCCGTACGTCCCGTAAATGGGAACACGGCGGCGCACTATATTCCACGTAGCGCGTGCCGCTTGACAGACATGCCCGCCGGTGCGACACTTCTTGCATACCCCCATAGGGTATCGAATAGCGAGAGGATGAGACAATGACGATCACCCCGGTACCACTGATGACAACGACGCCCACGAACGATGCCGATGCACCACCGCATCTGCACGCAGGGCAGGAAACCGACGCGCTATTGACGCGCCTGCGCCGCATCGAGGGGCAAGTGCGCGGCGTGCAGAAGATGGTGGAGGACGAGCGATACTGCCTCGACATCCTCACGCAATTGCAGGCGATCACTGCGGCGACCGAAAAAGTGGCGCAACAGGTACTGGAAGGCCACATCCGCGGTTGCGTCTCTGATGCGATCAAGCAGGAGCGTGGCGACGAAGCGATCTCCGAACTGATGCAGGTACTCGGCAAAGCAATGCGCCGGGGCTAGGGACACGAACACGATGCGAACGTGCAGGGATCACGACGACCGCTGCACGCGAACTATATGAGGTGCGACCGATGGCAACGATTCAAACCGACCAACCTATAGACCAGATTACCGACGCGACGGATGGCGCAATGCTCCGCCCGCAATCGTCGGTGCTCGCCGTGACGGGGATGAGTTGCGCGTCGTGCGTCGGGCGGGTCGAACGCAAACTGAAAAAGGTGCCGGGAGTAACGGACGCTGCCGTCAATCTCGCCACTGAACGCGCCACGGTCACGTACGATGCGGCGCAGACGGACGCCGCCGCGCTAGTCGGTGCGGTCGAATCGGCAGGATACGGCGCGGCAGTGACCGAGACTACGGACGCCCCGACCGATAGTGCCGTGCTGCCCGACACCCTTACCGCCGAACTTGCGGTGACGGGGATGACGTGCGCAGCGTGCGTGCGACGAGTCGAGCGAGCATTGGCGAAGGTGCCGGGAGTATCGGATGCCGCTGTTAATCTCGCCACCGAACACGCGACTGTCACGCTCGGCGGCACCGCAACAATGGACGATCTCATTACCGCAGTCGAGCGGGCAGGATACGGGGCAGAACCTATTATTGCCGCGACCGGGGAGGACGCCGACGCCCGCGCCGATGCGGAAGATGCCGCCCGTCGCCGCGACCTGCAGATGCGCTACGCCAAACTTGCCCTCGGCATCGTGCTGACGCTGCCCATTGTGTACATCGCCATGTTCCAAATGGAGATGCGCTACCGCGATTACATCCTGTTCGCGCTGACGCTACCCATCTGGCTCGTCGTCGGGTGGGACTTCCACCGCAGCGCGATCAAAAATGCGCGGCACGGCGGGGTCAATATGGACACGCTCGTCTCGGCGGGCGGTACCATCGCCTTCGCGTATAGCGTCTGGGCGACGTTCGCAGGGCAGGACACTTTCTACGACACTGCTGCCGTCATTATCACCTTCATCTCGCTTGGCAAGACCCTTGAAGCAGTCGCAAAGGGGCGGGCAAGCGCGGCGATCCGTGCGCTCTCGCGTCTCGGTGCGCGAACGGCGCGGGTCGTACGGGGCGGCGTGGAGCGAGAAATCCCCGTCGGGCAGGTCGTACGCGGCGATATGCTGGTTGTGCGCCCCGGCGAGAAGTTCCCGGTAGACGGCACGGTGCGGGACGGCATCTCGCTCGTAGACGAATCCATGCTGACGGGCGAGAGCCTGCCGGTAGAAAAGCGCACAGGCGACGCCGTGACGGGCGCGACAATCAACGGGCAAGGCTTGCTACGGATGCGTGCAACCCGTGTCGGCGCGGAAACCGAACTCGCGCAGATCATCAAGCAGGTAGATGCCGCACAGATCGCCAAGACGCCGCAGCAGCAACTCGCGGACCGCGTCTCGGCGGTCTTCGTCCCTGCGATCTTCGGGATCGCGGTGCTCACATTTGTCGGGTGGCTCCTCGCGGGGCGGTCGCCCATCGCGGCGATGGTCGCAGCGGTTGCAGTTTTGGTCGTCGCCTGCCCCTGTGCCCTCGGTCTTGCCACGCCCGCCGCGATCATGGTCGGCAGCGGGCGCGGCGCGGCGCACGGCATCCTCCTCAAGGGCGGTGACAGCCTTGAGCGTGTTCGCCGCGTGAATACCGTTGTGTTCGACAAGACCGGCACGCTGACACGCGGCGAACCAGATGTGACCGACATTGCCCCCGCCGCCGGTTGGACCGCGCACGATCTGCTGCGCCTCGCCGCCATTGCGGAGGGCGGCTCCGAGCATCCCCTCGCTCGCGCACTCGTTCGCCGCGCCGCTGCGGATGGATTGGACACCGCTGCGACGGTCGCCGATTTTACCGCTGTAGAAGGCGGCATCCGCGCTACAGTGGAAGGGAACGCGGTCTTGATC
>JBBRMX010000208.1:0-6523 GCA_038230615.1 Thermomicrobiales bacterium
ATGCGATCCATGACAACCACGTCAACACCAGGGAATAACTCGAAGAGCATGATGTCCACCGACGGCGCGATTCCGCCGAAAAACGATACCGCACGCTGCTCCTGCCGCGTATCGAAGGGGAATGAACCGAAGCTTGTCCCGACAGGCGCACTGCTATGCGCGTGGATCGTAGTGTAGACTGTCGCCATTGCACGGCTGAATGCCGCGAGATAGGTCGGGTTCATCACTGCGCCGAATTTATCGGGGGCGTCGTAGGAGGGGTAGCGATAATCCACCCAATTACTTTCGTTGAACGGCTGCCATACATCCACTTGTCCCGCAAAGCGCGTCGCAATTTGGTCATAGAAGCGTGCAAGGGCGTCTCGATAGTCCGCTTCCGAGTAATCGAACGCCCAGTCGTTGATGTAGGTAATGAGGATAACCTTGAGACCGACGCGATGCGCGTACGCCAACAACTCGTCACACACTGCAAGACCTGCTTCCGTCCATACAATATGGGTGCGATCCGAGGCATTTTGGTCCATCACTACATACGGCGGGAGGCTTATTCGCACCCACCCGAGGCTGTGCGACGATGCGTCGTCCATCGCATCCTTTACCACCTGCTTTTCGGCAGCATCCACCGAGATTTTTGGGATATTCACCCCATATCGCGGCGCACGGTCGGACGGGCGCGGTGCGGGCAGGCGCGGTGTCGCCACTGCGGCTGAGACTGCGATGCGCGTCGGCGGCAATATACTGGGAACAGTTGTCGTGAGAACCGTTGCTTCAGGGCGGCGCGGCGGGACTTGTGCCGAGGTCGCAGTAGGAATTACGAGAAAAAGAATGCAACAGGCAACAACGCAAAAACGTTTCACATTACTCATTAGTATTGTCTCCATACACTATTGGCACGAGCCGTATCCATCGTGCGTGATGATAGCATATTGAAGCGTGCACGGAATGTTCCATACAGAGCGCGGGATGCCTCGATGATCGCGTATGTGCATTGCATAGAATAGAATGGAAAATTGCGTGCGTTCGCATCCGTGGTACGATGCCGTCGTGCAACGTGGGAGACACGATGAAAGGGTTTGCAGGATGCGGGCGGGACAAATTGCAGTTGCACTAGCGCTGGCGATGGCCGTTGTCGCAGCGATTATCGGGCAGGGGGAGGCGACCCCGCTGTTCGCTGCACCCGCCTTCGAGACGCAGTGGCGGGCAGGCGAGGCAATCGCACCTAACTTCTGGGGTCCGCTCGAAACCGTGCTTCCGCTACGGGTCGAACCGTACAAAGAGGCAGTGGGCGAACAGCGCACGGTGCAGTATTTCGATAAAGCCCGTATGGAACTTGCTTCAGACGGTACCGTCACGAACGGTCTTCTTGCCACCGAACTCCTCACCGGGCAGATACAAACGGGTAACTCGCAATTTGAAATGCGCACTCCCGCCGCCGCCCCAATGGCGGGAATCACCATCAGTTAACGAACTGATTCACCCCTAACCCGTGGAGGGAATTGCAAATATGCAGGTCGAATATGCACTGGTCGCAGAAGCAGCAACGACATCGACAGACGGCAAATTGTGCCTTCTCAACGGCGGCGTCGAGGAATACGAGACGCAACGCCTACCTACATTCAGCCCGATGTTGATGCTGGTGTTCAAATTGCGGGTGGAAGCAAACGAATGCGAAACGCCGCACCGCCTCGTTGTTGCCTTCACAGATACCGCCGGACAGCCGATGCGCGACCCGTACCGCCATGAGTTCGCCACCCGACGCCACCCGCAATACCCGACACATCACGTCTTTTATCCCGGCATCATCCAGTTTCCGCTCATCGAGTTTCCAGCGGAGGGGCTATACCGTTTCACAGTTGAAGTAGATGCGGAAGAACTCAAGACGATAGAAATAAATATCCGCCTCGTCTAGCGAGGCGGAGACAGCGGCAGCAGTGCGAGAGGAAAGCGTTGTTGTTCTTACCGCAATCAGCGTGCGTATGTGTCGGCGTAATCGCCGCCAGTGATCCAGCGCGGCGCCTGACGGGTCGCCATGCCGCCCCGCCCCTCACCATTGAGCCAGACGACTTGCCCGTCTACCCATCCCCGCCGCCCGTCGGGCAAGGTCAGTGGCGCACGAAGCGAATCGCCGATACCAAGATTGTACGTGTTACCCATCTCCACCTTGAACCCAACGCCGTTCTCGCTCACATCACGCACCCAGAATTCAATGACGCCGCGCCACGCGCCTTCTGCAGTATGGACGACCGCCGCGCACGGCCCGAGGAGATAATTTTTCCGGGGCGTCTGACGTAAGAAACGGTGTGTCACACGCAGTGGCTCATCGCAAACGGTAAGGTGGACCCCATCAAATGCGACGGTCTTTAGCTCGAAGGTATATGTCACATGGTCGGCGATGGCGATTAGATGTACGGTCACCGGCAGGGGCGCAAGTACGATGGGCGTTTCGGGATAGACACGCATACAAACTTCTGACTGCCCGTCTACTCCCTGCGCCACACGCACAAAATCTACCGCCGCTCGTACCGCCTGCACATCGTCCTCATATTCGAGGATACAAGCATTCGAGAGCAGATCTGTCCATCGTGTATCGCTCGTAATATGCGTAGCCACGCAAACTCGCAATCTTCGGTATATGCATTCCTGATGCTTCGTCGCACGTCTCAGATGTATGAACGCCGTACCCCCGCCTTTGTGACGCTTGACGGATACAGTTTTCGACAATCTATGCACTCTCGCGCCCGCTGGCTCTCACGTTTCTGTACGATACCATATCTACTTATCGCGTCCTTATATGTTGCTGATGCGCCCATCCCTGTGCTGTGTTACGCTGCATCCAATGGGAAACGAAGAATTCATGAAGGGACAGCCGATGCAAACAGCGATTGACGATACGGCGTTGCGTCTTGTGGCGGTAATTCGTGCAAATACACCTGCAGACGCGCTCTTCGCGGCACGGGCGATGGCGGCGGCAGGCGTGCGAGGGATCGAGATCACCTTTACCGTGCCGGATGCAGCGGCGAGTATCCGCGATGCGATCCGCATCTTGCCGCCGGAGGTGATCGTCGGCGCGGGTACGGTATTGACCGTGGAGCAGGCACGAGAGGCACTCGATGCGGGCGCACGGTTCCTCGTCTCGCCCGTGGGCGACGAATGGCTCGTACGGATGGGTCACGATGCGGGTGCGCTTGTCTCTATCGGCGGGCTGACGCCGACGGAAATCGTCGCGGCAGCACGGATGGGCGCAGATTATGTGAAACTCTTCCCCGGCGAATCGCTCGGCGGCCCCGCCTACTTGAAACATCTGCGCGGTCCCCTGCCAGACATTCCACTGATGGTAACGGGCGGCGTCACGCGGGAAAACGCGGCGGCATACCTCGCGGCAGGGGCGCAATCGGTCGGGCTTGGGAGCGACTTGATGCCGAAAGCCCTTATTGCGGCGGGCGATTTTGACGGGTTGGTACGGCACGCGCAGGGCGTCGTTGCATCGGTCCTCGGCGGCGAGTGCGTCGGGTGATTGCCGCTGTGGGTGGACGCACCAAGATTGTCGCTACCCTCGGCCCCGCCACCGACGACGAGGCGACCATCGCCGCGCTACTATGGGCGGGCGTCAATGTCGTGCGGCTCAACTTTTCGCACGGCGCACACGACGACCACGCCCGCCGCTGCGCGATTGTGCGGCAATGCGCCGCTACTCTCGGTCTCTCAGTTGCGGTGCTGCAAGATTTGCAGGGGCCGAAAATCCGCGTGGGCAATCTCGTGGGGGGCAATGCGGTCACGCTTACCGATGGCGCGACACTCCGCATCACGACGGACAACGTTGCAGGCACCGCCGCACGCATCGGTACGACGTATGCGCATCTGCCGCTCGATGTCCGTATGGGCGACCATATTTTGCTCGATGACGGACTGATGGAATTACGGGTGACGGGCGTGGACGGCAGCGATGTCGTTACCACTGTGCTGCACGGCGGCATTTTAAAAGCGCATAAAGGGATTAATCTTCCCGGCGTGGCGATCTCCGCGCCTGCTCTCACCGAGAAAGACCGTGACGATCTTGCATTCGGCGTGGAGCTGGGAGTGGATTACGTCGCGCTTTCATTCGTGCGTCGCCCGCAGGACCTCCGGCAGGCACGCTCCGCTCTGACGAAACTCGGCGCATCAACGCCGCTCATCGCCAAGATCGAGAAACCGGAAGCACTGGACGACCTCACCGGCGTGATCGAAGCAGCGGATGGCGTGATGGTGGCGCGGGGCGATCTCGGCGTCGAACTCTCACCGGAGCGTGTGCCGCCCGCGCAGAAGCGTATCATCCGGCTGGCGAACGAGCGCGGCAAGGTGGTTATTACCGCCACGCAGATGCTCGAATCCATGACGACGAACCCACGTCCGACCCGCGCCGAAGCATCCGATGTCTTCAATGCCATTTTGGACGGCACCGACGCGGTGATGCTCTCCGGCGAGACCGCCGTTGGCACGTACCCTGTCGGCGCGGCGCAGATGATGCGCCGTATCGCGTCCGAAGCGGAAGCCGTGCTACCGGCCCGCCCTGACAACCCAACTCACCGTCGCCAGACTGCAGCACACGCCCTCGCGGAAGCCGCCAGCCGCCTCGCGGACGATGTACGCGCCCGTGCGCTCGTCGTCGTCACGCGCTCTGGGTACACGGCCCGGTTGCTCTCCAGCCTGCGCCCCGACACGCCGATTTTCGCCGTCACCGAGAGCGAAACGGTCTATCGTGCTCTCGCGCTCTGGTGGGGCGTTCATGCCGTCCGCGCCCCGCTCGACACATCCCTCGACGATGTACTCACCAATGTCGAAGCCGCACTCGTCAACGAAGGAATGCTGACGAAGGGCGATGTCATCGTCATCGTCCGCTCATCCGCGAATATTGCCACCCCCCACGCCAACCTCATTAAGCTGAGCGTTGTCGGCGCAGACGGTTGACGGACGAACCGCGAGAGGACGGAGAAAAAGGGAGTAGCCGCTCTACGCTACCGCTGCCCCGGTCGGGCGCGTGGCGGTGACATGCCCGCTGCCGGTACGCTCAAACTGCACACGTCCCGCGACGATGTGCGTCGAAACGGTCGGCACGCCGTCGCTCTCCCGCACGACGATCATATCTGCCCGCAATCCGGGAACAATCGCGCCCCGGTCAGTGAGATGGGCAGCGGCAGCGGGGTTTATGCTACACATTGCGACCGCTTCCGGCAATGTAACGATGCCCTGCTGCACGCAGAGCCACGCCGCATAGAGGATACTCGGTGCGTGATAATCCGCGATGAAGATATCCACCAACCCCGCAGCGGCGAGTTCCATCGCGCCGATATTGCCGGTAAGCGAACCACCGCGCACTGCGTTCGGCGCACCGATCGCCACATGCATCCCCAGTTCCCGTGCTCGCCGTGCCGCATCCAATCGCACCGGAAATTCCGCGATAGTGCAGCCGATGCCGTGCATCGCCTCCACCTTTTCTCTCGTGTCATCGTCGTGCGAGGCGAGAATAAGGCCGCGTGATCGCGCCTCGATTGCGATGCGGTTGTAAACGATCTCGACGAAATGGTCGCTGTCTTCCTTGAACTGCTCGCGCTCCTGCAACCATGTGGCAAACCCCGCATCGTTCTGCATTTCCGGCGGGAGGTACGGCTTCATCTGCTCGCGGTACTTCTCGATATTGATGTATTGCCCCTGCCCCGGTACATGGTCGTTCATCGAGACGAGCGGCACGGGCGAATCGTCGAGACAACTGAGCACCGCATCGAGCGACCCATCCTGCCGCACATCGCAGCGAAACAAAATGTAATGGTCGAGCGACCCCCGTCCCGATTCCGCGAAGGCGCGAATATCGTGGCACAGGTCTACCGCTCCACTAACGCTGCGGTTCTTGCCGCTCACATTGAGAAACGAGACGGCGTGAAATTGCGTCGTCACCCCGGCGGCGGCGAGCGCGGCATCATACGTCTGAAGGGCGAAGGCGCGGGGGAAATTCGTGTTCGGGCGCGGGTGGATCGCTTTTTCTACGCCGTCGTTATGAAGGCAGACGATTCCCGGCAGCACGAATTGGCCGCCGACATCTACCACTCGCTCGGTCGTGGTGTCGCGGGCGGGATACGTTCCCTCTTGTACCGCCACGATCCGCGCATCCTCCACCACGACGGTACCGCGATCAATCGCCGCTGTCGGGGTGACGACGACGCCGTTCGTCAGGATTAGCCGCCGCCCGTCCCCTTGCCCGTCCGCATTCTGCATCCGTCTCGCCTTTCTTGCGGTCTGTTTCCCGGTAGTTACGCTGCGTCAACGAGCGACTGCGCGTACGCCGCGCCCGATTCGATCTTCTCGACGGTACCGTCGCGCATCGTCACGACATGATCGGCGAGGGCTGCCACAACCGCCGGATCGTGGAAAATGCCGAGCATCGTCACCCCCGCTGCCCGCGCCTCGCGGAGCAATTCGATCACCACACGCAAGTTTGCCTGATCGAGTGCGCTCGTCGGCTCATCAATCAGCAGCAGATCGGTATGCGCGA